>NZ_JBXMTI010000081.1:0-6681 GCF_057083605.1 Candidatus Villigracilis sp.
CGATCTGAAATTCGTTAAAATATCCCACGTAGAAATAGAAGCAGGCCGATAATCGCGAGCGGCACGCCCACGATTGCGCCAACAATCGTCAAGCTGACGATGACGCCGACAATGATGAACACAATGCCAAGCACCATTGCCACAAATCGGCCCGTCAGTTCTACGATGACCGCAAGTAATTTCCACAACGCCGCAAAGGGCCACAAATACCAGGGGATATGTTTTTTGGTTTGAGTAGTCATAAGAACCTCCAATTTTGATATACGATGTTTTTAGTGAAATGATGCAAGCCATCAAAACCAAATGCTCCTCTGAGATTTGCCGTGATGCGCCGCCAACCGTAGGTCAAATTGCCAATTTGACCTACATCATCTACCAAAATCCCTCTCCACAAATTTGATAGAAGGGCTATAATTTTGTCCATGCCTACAAAAACTACAAAAACCACAAAAACTAAAAGACTTGCTCCCGTTGAAATAGAACCCATTCCGCTCATTACTGAAGAAGAGCAGGATATGCCAGACGCAGAAGAGTTCGTCACTTTCAAACGCAGTCACTTTTATTCGGTACTAGTTGTGCTCGCATTTGGAGTTGGTATTCTCGTCGGTTATGTCCTTTGGGGACGTGGGACAAGGGTCGTAACAGCTTCACCCGAGCAAACGCCAGCCGCGCAGCAGCCCTCAGGTCAGGTTGCCGAAGCGCCCGTAACAGCCGAACCGCAATACGTCCGCTATGATATTCCCACGGAGGGATTTCCAAGCCACGGCCCGCAGGATGCGCCGATTACCATCGTCGAGTTCAGCGACTTCCAATGCCCGTATTGCCGCCGCTTCTTCGAGCAAACTTATCGACCTTTGCTCGAAGCATATCCCGATCAGATTCGTTTCGTCTATCGCAATCTTCCGCTTACCTCCATTCACCCGGACGCGATGCCCTCTGCAATCGCTTCGCTCTGTGCCAACGATCAGAACGCCTATTGGGATTATCACGATAAATTGTTCGGCAGTGAAACCCTGGGCGAAGAGACCTATATTCAATACGCCAGCGATCTCGGTTTGAATGTTGAAGAATTCACCGCCTGCCTCTCCAGCGGCAAGCATGATGATTTTATTCAAGCCGATATGGATTTCTCACTCAACCTCGGCGTACAGTCCACGCCCACATTTTTCGTCAACGGGCTGGCAATTGTCGGCGCACAGCCTCTTTCCAGCTTCCAGCAGATCATAGACAAGGAACTGGCTGGCGAAATTCCGTAGTAACTCTGGAGTCCATCAGCTTGCTGATGGACATTCGTATTCAAATTGGACGGGTTCATTAGCCCGTCCTTCTATTTTAAAATGTTAATCTTAAAACTCCGCGCACATAAATTACTTGGTGGTAAGATGGATAAAACAAAAATCCCTCTTGAGAGAGTTCCATGAAAAAATTTGTCGCCATCGCAGGGAATATCGGTGTAGGAAAATCCACGCTTGTAAAAATGTTATGTGACCAGATGGGCTGGGACCCGTTCTACGAGCCTGTCACAGAAAACCCCTACCTGGTTGATTTTTACCAGAACATGTCTGCCTGGGCCTTTCATTCTCAGGTCTTCTTCCTGACCCATCGCCTGCGTTCCCATTTCAACCTGGCGCAGCATCCCAACTCCGTGGTGCAAGATCGCAGTGTTTACGAAGACGCGGAAATTTTTGCCCATAATTTATTTAAACAGGGGAATATCACAGGCCGTGATTACCAGACTTATCGCGAGCTGTATGAAACTGCTGTGCAATTCCTGCCTCCGCCTGACCTTGTGATCTACCTGCGCGCCTCGGTGGATACCTTGATGCACCGCATCAACTCCCGCGGACGTGATTACGAACGCAAGATCACACCTGAATATTTGCAAAATCTCAATCAATTATACGAATCCTGGATTGAGGATTTTACCCTCTGTCCCGTGCTGGCTGTCCCCGCCGATGACCTGGATTACGTGGCCCATTCCGGTCACTTGCGGTTGATTGTTTCAAAAATAGACGATAAATTAACAGGCAAAGAAGAAGTTGTCTTTGAACCCGAAGAAGTGGCAAGAGCGGCGGAAGATTAAGCTCATGTTGCAGGTATTAAAGTTGAAAGGTTGGAACGTTCCAACCTTTCAACTTTTTAACTTGTAACTCTTATGCCTTCCCCAATACCATTGCCAACAACGCCATTCTCACATACAACCCATATTCCATCTGACGGAAATATGCTGCGCGCGGATCATCGTCAAAATCCATGCTGATCTCGGTCACGCGCGGAAGGGGGTGCATCACGATCATTTCTTTCTTCGCGGCTTTCATGATCTCCGTATCCACCACAAAGGAATTTTTCACCTTTTCGTAATCAGCGGGGTCTTCAAATCTTTCCTTTTGCACGCGCGTTACATACAACACATCGGTCTCGGGCAAAACGTCTTCGAGCTTGCTGAATTCTTTTTGCGGGATTCCCTTTTCTGCAACTTCATCCATCACTTCTTTTGGCATCCTCAAGATTTCAGGGGAAACATAATTAAGTTTGATGCCGCTGAATGTGGAAAGCAAACGCGCCAATGAATGGACAGTGCGTCCATACTTCAGATCGCCGAGCATAGTCACATTCAGGTTGTCGAGCCGCCCAATTTCTTCCATGATCGTGAATGTATCCAGCAAGGCCTGGGTTGGGTGTTCGCCCACGCCATCGCCCGCATTGATGACAGGCTTCCGTGCCGCCTTCGCCGCAATCGCTGCAGAGCCAGTTTCAGGGTGGCGCAGAACGATCACATCCGCATAACATTCCAGCGTGCGGATCGTGTCTGGCAAACTCTCACCCTTCGACACCGACGAATATTTCACCTCATTGATCGGGATCACCGAACCGCCGAGTCTTTCCATCGCCGCAGTGAACGATGACGATGTACGTGTGGACGGCTCATAAAAAAGATTTGCCAGAATTTTTCCTTTCAACAGATCGAAAGTCCCGACGCGCTCGACCATGCCGCGCATCTCATGTGCCACGCCGAACACATACTCCAGGTCAGTGCGGCTGAACTGCTTGACGGAAATAATATCCTTGCCATACCACTCGGCGTTTTTATTCTCGCCAAATGGCAGGTGGGGGGAGAGGGATTGGGTTGGCATTTGTTGCTCCTTGGTTTGGGGATTGGTAATTCGTGATTAGAGGATTGGAGATTAGGGATTTGAGACTAGAGACTCGCTTCTTGCGACGGGTGAGGCTGGTTCTGTTTCGAGATACATTTTCTACTCTGATGCTTTCTTATTACTTTCAAGCCACTCTTTTGCGTGTGGCAAATTGACTCGTACAAATGCTGTCTGTGAAAGATTTTGCAATGCAGCATCGATCACTGCACGTTTGCGTGGACTAATGTTTTCAGGTAATTCATCTGGCGAGAAAAAACGCACATCATCTGATTCGTCACTGAGCGTAGTTTCGCCGCCAATAACATGGCCGAGAAAAACAAAGCCAAGGTCTTTATCCCATGGCGCAGGTTTGGCATACACAGACAACAGATGGTCAATAGCCACATCAAAGCCAGTTTCCTCTTTTGTCTCACGGATTGCGGCTTCATTTGGTAGTTCGCCGTGATTCATGCCGCCACCTGGCAAATCCCAAAGATCCATGTCGCGGCGGTGAGCAAGCAAAACCTGCTTTTGTACATCAAAAATAATTGCGAAAACACCAATAGTGAATTGATCTGTCACGTTAATTCTCCTCGTGCCCATGCCTGTGATGGATATCGGGCATGTGGTCATGCTCATGTTCCTCGGCGGGATGTTCGTGCCCGTGCGAATGGACTCCGTCAACAATATCATGCGCGTGCGCTAGGTCACTGTGTTTGTGACTATGTTCATGGAACAGAACCGTATGCACATGCGAATGTGAATGCTGCTCATTGATAAGCAGCAATGCGCCGCCGATCATCAAGATTGCGGCGATGATAAACCAGAGCGATGGAAATTCCCCAAAGATGAAAATAGACAGGATCACACCTGCCAGCGGAGCCGTTCCATACAACGCGCTCGTTCGTGCTGCACCCAGTCCGCGCATCGAGCGGATGAACAGCATGGTACTCAGCCCATAACTGACGAATCCCAAGGCCAATATGTAGAGAATGGATGTCAACGATGGAAATGGATTACCCAGGGACATTGCCAGAAAGAATGAAAATGTGCCTGCCACCAACCCTTTCCATGCCACAATGACCAGGGGGTCTTTGCCTGAGATATTACGCGTGAAGTTATTATCCAGACCCCAGAGCATACAAGCAAGGAGTATGCCAAGTGCGCCGAGGGACAGACCAAATCCGCTTTCGAAATTGGTGGAGAGGAAAATGCTTGCCAGCGTAATAACGATGATCGCTGTCCATGCGCGGCGGCTGATGGCTTCCTTGAAAAATAGCAGGGCGATCAAGGTTGTGCCCACGCCTTCAAAATTCAACAATAATGATGCTGTAGATGCAGGCGTGTTTTGCAGGCTGATCATCAAAATGATCGGCGCGGCGATCCCACCAGAAATGATCGCGCCCGCCAGCCATTTCACATCATCGGATTTGATCTTGGCTTCCACTTCTTTCAATTGCAATCTCTGAGTCAACCTGATGATAAAGATTCCAGTTCCACTGCCGAGGTAGAGGAATGCGGCCACAAAGATTGGTGCGATATCCTCACCTAGTAATAATTTCGCAATCGGCGCACTCGCCCCGAAAAATATCGCAGCGAGCAAGGCTTGTAAAATAAATGGGAGGGTGGGTGATTTCATTTTCATTTTGTGATTCCCTGAGCGGAGCGAAGGGTCTCTACTGTTGAAATGCAAGATGCTTCGGGCATAAAGCGCTCTCAGCATGACACTATGAACTGTAAGTTATTCATAAAAAACTTCCGAAGCCTGAATGACTTCGGAAGTTTGAACTATATTCCAGTGGACGTTTCCAATCCGTTGGCGGTGGCGATTTCATCGAGTGTGATCTCGATCTCGTCTATGAAATGATCGAGTCCCACCACCCGTTCTGTGAAATCATCACCAAGCAATCCTAATTCTCCGCAGGCATTTTGCCAGAACTGAAGTTGATCGTCCTTGAGCACCTCGGCAGAGAGAGTCCAGGTGTGTAGCAGAGGCCAGAGCGCGGCCAGAGGCGTTTCACCCTCCAGCATGAATTTGATGGCTTTCTCGTAGTAATTTAGCCGAATCCCATCGATGCGTAAATCAGATTTTTTATTTTCACTGGCCGCCGTAAATGCCGATTTCCAATCTGCCAGCCAGCTTTTCACTTTATCAGCGTTAATATTTTTTGCGCCGATCAGCCCATACACAGTAGCAACCATGCCTTGCTTTTTCGCCGCTTCGGCGCGGGCAGGGAATTCAAGCAACAGCCTGCGTTCCTGAATGGGCGGCCCGCTTAACTCTGCCACAGTGTTAATGGCATGGAAAAGCGACTTCATATATTTTCTAACTTCCTTTGGACCCGCGGGTGTCTCAAGGTCTGTAATATCCATCCAGATGCTGCGGCCATGCGAAAGCATTTTGTGGCAGCGTTGCAGCATGAGCGGAGGCTGTTCGAAGTCGAAACCTGCCCGTAGACTGGCTTGCACGAAGTCGAAGAATTTTTCACGTTCAAAGAGTAACATCGGGTCGTACATTTCATAACCCAGCCACGGGTCAACACGCAGTTCGCGCGGCGACTTGAATTCATCCTTTGCGCGGCGGCTAATATCGAGGTGGAAATCAGGCGTCAGTTTGACAAATTCGCGGGTCTTGGCTGGCAGGGTATTGTGGACGAAGACCAGGTCAATATCGGCTGTGCCACCGAGCATGGGTTCAACGTTCAGCAGGGAGCCCGTCAGGTAGGCGGCCACAATATCGTGGTCGTTATAAGCCCGCTCCTGTGCGGTTTCTTTGGCGATGCGGATGAGTGATTCACGGGTGACGCGCATAGTTATTCCTATTGTCGTCATTGCGAGCCGCGCTTCTGTTCTTCGCGGCGAAGCAATCTCCATCCCAATCAGTGAGATTGCTTCGGGCGGAAGTGCACCGCCCTCGCAATGACGACTATTTATCAGTTAATGGCAAACTTGCTTGAAACGGAGGCAGGTTCAAGGTCTGGCGGATGCGGTTTTCTATCATCTGAAGATGCTCCGTATTGCGGATGATATCCAGGTCGTTGGTATTTATCTTTAGTACAGGTGTATGGTCATACGGCTTTGAAAAAAAATCTTCATACGCGTTATTAAGTTCGTTAATATAATCGCGTTCCATCTTTCTTTCGTAGGGCCTGTCGCGGAAGGCGATGCGGTTCATGAGCGTATCGGTGCTGGCTTGTAAATAAACAAGCAGGTCTGGCTTGGGAATTTTTTCTCCGAGCGCTTCATGTACTTTGTGATACATGTCCAACTCATCGCCTTTCAGGTTGATGCCCGCAAAGAGCGCATCTTTTGCAAAGGTGTAATCTGCGAGCAGGCTCTTATTCTCTGCGAGAATTTTTGGGACGTTGTTATTCTGTTGATGGTAGCGGCTGAGCAAAAAAAAGATCTGGGTTTGAAAGGCGTATCTTGCGCGGTCTGCGTAAAAATCGGAGAGGAATGGATTCTCTTCAAATATTTCCAGCAGAACTTCGGCTTCGAATGTCGGTTGCAGGAGGCGGGCAAGCGTGGTTTTTCCCACGCCGATCAC
>NZ_JBXMTI010000082.1:0-17985 GCF_057083605.1 Candidatus Villigracilis sp.
CTTCAGGCGGGCAGACTCCGCTTTGGGCAGGGTCAGCATTAATACGCCATCATTGATCTTCGCCTCAACCTTTTCAGCCTCAATTTCGGTCGGCATACGCAGAGTGCGGCGGAAAGAACCACTTGGAAGTTCGTTCAGAAGGAATTCCGCCTCTTCAGCCTGGTACTCGCCTTCAATGCTGACAACATTCTCGAGCACTTGAATGTTCAAGTCTTCAGCTTTTAATCCCGGTACAAGGGCCGAAAGGATGTAAGCATCCTCTTCTTCACGGATGTTCACGCCCAGTGAACGATGCTGTGGCTGCTCCGCCCAGCGGCGAGCCATACGACGAAACGGATAAGGTTGAATATAGAGTGTCATTTTCTTTTATCTCCTATAGTTTGATGTTGATGTGCCAATATTAAATGGAGAGTGTAAGAAAATGGATAATGATTGATAGAATTTTTGTAAGAAATCCCCTGCAGAATATTCTGCAGGGGATTAAATTAATTTTATAGTATCGAGAATCTAGGTCTTAGGGATATACACCAAAGGTGGCCAGCCAATCCAGATCATCCTGTCGATCCACACGATACACGCCGCCGGTGCCGGCACAGGTGCTATTCAAGCCAAAAGAGGTGACGCCACCAACGACATTGGAATAACCAACGAAGTTTGGTCCGCCAGAGTCACCAAAGCAGGTGCCGCCGGTATTTGTGTTATTGGACAATACCAGTGACCCATCTCCGGTAAATCCTGTGTTGATTTGGACCAGGTGTGGATACGCAACCATGCGAACCCTCTGGCGGCTTTCCTTCCAGTCTGTTGCGGTTGGGAAGGCTTTCTGAAGGCCATAACCGACTGCTGTAAAGATCGTATCTGCGCTTGGGCTAAGAGCATCCAATGAATTCAATCCCGGCAAAGCGCCGTATTTCTTCATCTTCATCGGTTTATCCAGCACAACCACGCCCAAGTCGAAAAGATAAAACGCATTTGGATTGTAATTGGGATGTGTGTACGTAGTACCGCCAACATCGCCGTCGAAAGGATATCCATTGCCCGGAATGCCGGATTCAACATCGGAAGCAAACCAGATTTCGGCATGGGCGGCAGGGCTTTCGGTGCAGTGCCCAGCTGTAAGGAAGATTCTTGAGTTTAGCAGTGTACCGCTGCAACGCCACAAGGGGTTGCCATCGGCATCCTGGGCTACCATCAAGCCCACATACGGATGGCCATTGCCATCGGGTTCCCCATCAGTCACCGCCCCCACCGGGCTGACAGCCACGGCCAATATCACAAGTACTGAAAACAGAGCAATAATCAGCTTTCTGTTCATGCTATCTTTCTCCTTTGACTTTTTGGTTTGGGAAAAAATAGATACCAATTACAAGAAGGTGTCAGTTTGGATTCTCTCCTTTCAATTATTCCTCCTGCAAAAAAGACTGCAGAAGGTCTCATACATTCCTTCGGCAGCCTGGCAATCTGAAAAAATTCTTTCAGACCCATAACTTTGCGTCCCCACTTCACAGTGGGTTTGCCTTTTCGAGTTGAAAAAGTAATACTATCTGAATTAATCTTATAACAATTTAACCCGAAAATCAACCGTGTTTATCCGATTCCTTAATAAATATTGGGTACTATATTCCCTATAGTAGAAAGGTGACATACCATGAAAATTCGATGGGCTTCGCTTATACTTTTGCTGGCATTCACACTAACAGGTTGTATACCCTCTCAAACAGATGTGGCAGAATCCCCAAGCTTGGTTTTGCCCAACCCAACTAGCAAACTTCCTTCAACCCCTACTCCTGCACAGCCAACCCATGGAGATAATACACAAATGAATCCTCTTTTACCAACACCTTCATCCTCCAGCCTGGCAGCCTTGGTTGAAACAGCAAAGGCAAATCTGGCGCAGCGCTTGTCTATCCCGGCAGGTGATATTACTCTTGTGGAAGCAAAAGAGGTCGTCTGGCCTGATGGAAGTTTAGGCTGTCCACAGCCCGGCATGTTGTATACCCAGGCCCTAACGCCTGGGTATCTGATCAAACTGAAATACGATTCACACAATTATGAATACCATGCAGGGAAAGATAGATCGTTAACTTATTGTGAAAATCCGCTTCCACCTGTTGAAGGTATGCCAGGTGATACATAGAAAATTCTTAATCCCATAAAATAGAACAGGCTGGCGGAAAATTCCGCCAGCCTGTTTTCTAACTTATCGAACGAACTTGAACGATATTACGGATTAACACGAACAATGGTCGGGTTGGGTAATCCGGCCGCGCCACTGTAAACCACAGAACCCAAGTACTTGACACCAGGGGTTAGACCACTGAACGTCAAGTTGATGACACCAGTAGCACCAGTTGTAGCAGAGGCTGGGGCAGTTACTATCATATTACCAGCATCCGCGATACCTAGTACCCAGTGGAACAGAGTGAAGTTGGCCGAAGGCCCACCCGTTTGCCAGCCATGCACCCAAACGGTGTATGTGTCAGCCGCTGGATTCAGAAGGTTGACCTCTTCGTTCGAGGTTCCGCTGCCGCTTGCGCCAACAAGTGTACCTCCACTATTGTAAACATAGAGGTCAATATCACTGGCTGGGCTTACATTCGCATCAAACAGCGAGAAGCGTGCATAGGTTGTGCCAGCAGGGACGACGACAGCGTAGCTTTTGGTGCCAGGGCCGCCAACTACAAAGTTGTTGGTTGGATCATCAACAACAGTATCAGCTATCGTAGTCGCTGGAATCAATCCGCGTGCGGTTGCAGTGAAAGCGCCAGTGTAACCAAAGGTTACATTGTAGTTAATCGCGCCGCCAGTACCGGAGACTTGCGTTGGGGCCGATAGTGCGACCGGGCGAATCACTAACGGACTGGTGACATTGTGCACGCCATCCGACCAGGTCAGCGAGCCGAATGTATAGCTATTAAGTACAGCAGAACCGAGGGTGGTGAAGGTAACAGTATATGTCTGCGTTGCACCCGAAGCTAAACTGAAGGAAGAGGGGCTTACCACTACATCGATGCCTGCCGGAGCGACAACGCTTACATTGTATGTAGCTGTCGGGCCGACATTGGTGACAGTGCGAGTCACAGTTTGTACACCAGCCAACGCGCCAATGGCTATAGACGGATAGTTAAGGTCGCTTGCATCAATAGCCGTTGCAGCAGTAGCGCCAAAACAGAAGTTACAGAGACCCTGACCCTTAAGGAAGTTACGCCAATCGTTGAAGCCTGCGTCATATACCAAGCCGGGGTCAGCGGCGTTGTTTGGAACCGCTTGTCCTGCTCCATATCCAAATGGTGTACCGGGAATAGGAGAAAAGTCGTTCCGCACTGTAGTGGCGGTAGTCATGAAGGCCGATTTAATGGCTGCGGGTGACCAGGTGGGGTGCAAGTCTTTCAAGAGGGCACCCATACCAGCCATATGCGGACTGGACATGGAAGTACCACTCAGGAAATCCCAATCGCGGCCACCACCTGCCGGAGAGAATGCCGCAAGGATGTCTACGCCTGGAGCCATAATGTCGGGCTTGAGCAAGTCGCCACTGCCGGCGAGGGCCGGACCGCGAGACGAGAAGGCGGCCACATTCGGCGCCACCACGGAAGACAAGGTGCCTCCAGTTAGAGTGGCTGTCGCGCCTGGTGTTGCAGCGTATGCACGTACAGCAGCGCGATCTGTATCAGCCAAGTGAACTGTTGGGACAAAGTGAATATCAGCATTGAGTGAACTGGGTGAGACATTCACAAGTACCATGCCCACGCCACCAGCAATTTGCACTGCAAGGCTTTTATCCACACGTGCAATTACACCACGGTCACAAACCACAATTTTGCCCGCTACGATAGCTGGGTCGAGGGTTCCCGGGTAACAGAGAGCAACCTGTCCCGGGTCAGCGCCCGCCAAACCAGCAGCATCCGAATTAATAATGGGCGCTGGGCCAACTCCGGCGGTTGCCGAGGCACCGGTGTAGACCGAGCTATTGCCAAGAGTCACAGTCCCCTCATAGAAACGGTCATGTGTTCCAGCCGCTACGGTGGTGAGCCATGGGCTGTTGTGGGCCACAGTGCTTGCACCAGGACCCTCATTGCCTGCCGAGGCAGCTACGAATACACCTGCACGGGCAGCGAAGAGGAAGGCTACTTCCACCGGGTCGAGGAAGCTGGTGCGTGAACCACTGATGGAGAAGTTGATCACATCTACGCCATCAGCTACAGCTTGATCGATGGCGGCAACGCTGTCTGAGGAAACACAGCCACCATCATCACCATTCCAACAGACTTTGTAAGCGGCGATGCGAGCGCGCGGCGCCATGCCACTAATTGTGCCTAAATTGACGCCGTCGATAATGGCGGTCACGCCATGATTGCCCGCAGCGGTGCTGGCAGTGTGGCTGCCGTGACCATCATAATCACGAGCGGATTTGAAGTCATCTTGAACTATGCCGAAGTGACCAAAGCCGGCAAGGTAATAGCGCGCACCGATGATTTTGTTGTTGCAATCATCTTGCGACCACTGCTCACCAGACTGACAATCACCCTGCCAACCGGCAGGCGCAGGCCCGTAAGCTTCAGTGTCTTTGCCGCTTTCACCAGCTTGATCGGAAAGATCGATTTGATCTGAGAAACTGGGGTTTTCTGGCCAGATGCCAGTATCAACAACACCGACGATAACATCTTCGCCAGCGCTCCCAACACCACCGAGTTGATCCCATAAGCCGCCTGGGTTACTAAGCCCAAGGAAAGCAGGCGTGCTAACTGTTTCCACCTGCATCATTTGATCGGGGCTGACTGCAACAACACCATCGGCAAAAGCCAGCTTGCTGGCCTGCTCATAGGTTAATGCTGCCGCAAATCCGTTGAAACTATAATGATAATCATAAAGCTTTTCACCGCCGCCAACCTTGCTAAGAGCGGCATCGTGTTTGGAATCGAGATATGCTACATATTTTTTTACATTCGAGCTGTTTTTATCAATCTTTTGACCGTTATTCGGTGCGGTTGCTTTCAGACCTTTGATGTTTCCCTCATAAGCAACAACAGGGTCATCGATCATTTGAACAATATAAACCCCGCTCTCACTTCTCTCAACATGGGCCCCATTTGACTTTATGCTCGGTTGTGCAACGGCAGGCGATACTACCGAAAACACCACTGCCAGAGCCAGTACCAGTGAAAATATGATGGATACCTTGCGATACATGATCTTGTCTCCTCTTCAAAATTAAGTTGGGCAATATTTGGGACAAAACTTCTTCGTTACTTTAGTCTGTATTTTTTGCGGGAGCCTCCTTTAAAACGAAAAACCACCAGGGAAAATTTCGGCGGTCTGGCAATCTTCCAATTCTGAGCAGGAACCTGGAAGACCCATAACTTTGCGTCCCCACCTCACGATGGGTTTGCCTTTTCGAGTTTGCAGTTTTGCAATGTCATCACCATTATCTCGAATTCTCTTATTAAATGCAAGAGGCAGTTTCTGAATTTTACAAAGCATTTATAATGTTTTGAATGTCCAAAAAACTTATTATTCTGATAATCCCTGTCGCAATTGCGGTGGCAGGAATTTACCTGTACTTTAACTATGGAAGAAGCACCGCCCGCCTCGCGCAAGTCTTTGATTGGTTCCGTGACCAAGCTTCAAAACCTGAGTTGATGATGACTACTGGAACCAGATGCGGCGAGGCTCCGTTCATTTTCCCCACCGATGGCTTGATCGGGTTTATCTGGGACGATTCTTTCCGCCCCGGTCACCGCCACGCCGGGGTGGACATTTTCTCAGGGACGGAGGTGGGCATCACGCCCATCGTAGCGGCTTACCCCGGCTACCTCACCCGCCAGGCAGATTGGATATCGACAGTCATCATCCGCGTGCCAAGGGATCCGCTGGAGCCTTCACGTCAGATCTGGGTGTACTATACTCACATGGCAGATGTGCAGGGAAATTCCTTTGTCTCCTCTGAGTTCCCAGCAGGAACCAAAGAGGTATACGTGGAAGCTGGTACATTGCTGGGCTATCAAGGGAATTACTCCGGTGATACGAACAACCCTGCCGGCCTTCACTTGCATATTTCAATTGTGGAGGATGATGGCTTGGGAAATTTCAAGAATGAACTGGAAATTAAAAACACCTATGATCCCTCGCCATATTTCGGTATGCCATTGAATGCCAATTCAAACACGGATACGATACCGTTTTGTCAATAAAAAGTTGTGTCACTCTGAGGGAGCGTTTTTCGCGACCGAAGAGTCTCGTAAGTTGCAGTAAGAGACCTTTCGCTGTCGCTCACATCGTCCCGACACTTGCACCGAACCCAAGTACGGTGTGTCCTTCGGGAGAGTGACACATCAGCGAGAATATACATATGGACTTAAAAAACAAAACCATCCTCATCACTGGCGCAGGTAAGGGTGTGGGGCGCTTGCTGGCAGAAGCTTTGGCTGAACATGGCGCAAATGTGGCTGCTAATGATATATCCCCCATCAACGTGGAGCAGGTTGTGGATGGGATCAGTGCTCGCGGCGGAAAAGCCAAAGCTTATGTTGAAGATGTTGCCAAAAAAGTTGGGGCGCAGGCTTTGGTCAAGGATGTGGAAGATGAGCTCGGCGGGATTAACATTTTAATCAATCATGCGGCAGTGGAACCGCATACACCCTTGCTGAATATGGACGAATGGGATTGGCATCGCACTTTGGATGTAAACCTGACGGGTGCGTTCTTGATGATCCAATCAGTAGGGCGTATTATGAAGGCAAAAGGTAACGGGGTGATTCTGAATATCGTCGCAGGAGTAGGTGAGGGCGGGGAAAAAGAGGCGGGGGCTTATCTATCCAGCAAGGCGGGGTTGGCTGAGTTATCCCGTCAGGCAGATCAGGAATTAAGTCCGCATGGTGTGCGTGTGTATGCAGTTGAAAATTCCAAAGATGTAGTCAAACATATAATTTCTTTGTTGGAGGCAAAATGAAGGAACTGCTTGAATATCGTGTAAAGATGATCGCAAGGCTGGCAGAAGCGGCGCAGGAATTTCGGGTCGCTTGCAAGGCGTTCGAAGACCCATTTACGAAAGTGGAAGACGAATGGACCGTGCATCAGATCGCGTCACATGCGCGTGATGTGGATAAGTTGGTGTACGGTGCGCGCATCCTGCAAACGCTGAATGTGGAGGACCCTGATTTCAAAGGGTTTGACGCGGACTCCTGGATGGAGACTCATTACAACAAGGATGAACCGCTCGAAAGTATTTTGACCGATTTTTCTGCAAATGTGACCGACCTTTGCAATACTCTGCAAACCATGCCGCAGGAGGCCTGGTCTCGTGTGAGCAGCCACAAAACGATGGGCGAAGGGTTGACTCTGCAATTCTGGGTGGAACGCAGCCTGGCTCATATCGAGGAGCATCTGCTGACACTGAAAAATAAGTAGACTGCACTGCAAAAAGTTTAATTTACCGCGAAGCACGAAACACTACGCCGTGCGCCAGTACGGTAAGACCGCTAAGAATTTTAAGGGTTGTTCACACGGAAGTTCAATATTTTCGAGAAGACCCTTAAGAATTCCTTTGTGTACTTTGTGCTCTTCGTGTTAAGAAGAATTTTTTCAGATTAAAAAAGCGGAAATCTAGTGAATTTTGCCCGTCTTCTGCATATTCCTGAGGTAAAATAGACACATGAAAAAGCAACGAATTATCCTGGTAGACGATCACGAGGTGGTACGGCTCGGCTTGAAATCCTTACTGGACCGCCACCCGCAGTTCGATGTAGTTGGAGAAGCTGGCTCAGCTCGTGAGGCGCTCGAACAAACGGCTTCATTAAAACCTGATGTTGTCGTCATGGATATTCGCCTGCCTGGCACTTCGGGAATCGAGGCTTGCGAGCAGATCGTGGCTCAATTCCCAAACACAAAAGTGATCATGCTCACTTCCTATGCTGAGGATGAGATGCTGTTTTCTGCGATCCGCGCGGGAGCTTCGGGATATATCCTCAAGCAGATCGGGAGCGAGGATCTGGTTAAGGCGATTGAATCTGTTGGGCGCGGTGAAGCGCTGCTCGACCCCGCAGTCACACAGCGCGTATTCCAGGAAGTGCGCCGCGCTGTCAAAGAGGAGGAGGCTTCGGCTTTCGCCCATTTGAGTCAGCAGGAAAAGCATGTGCTTTTACTGGTCTCTGAAGGCAAGACCAATCGCGAGATCGCCAAGAGCTTATTCCTTGGCGAAGGTACGGTTAGGAATTACGTTTCGAGCATTCTCTCCAAATTGAGTGTGAATAACCGCGCTGAAGCAGCAGCTTACGCAGTGGAACATAGTTTGAGAGAATACATTTCCAATTAAGTTTTAAACGACTGTACAATGGAGACACAGAGATGACAAACTCGGTGAGGATGTGTCTCTGTTTTTTTATTTAATCATTACATGTCACTCTGAGGGAGCGTTTTTTCGCGACCGAAGAGTCTCATACTTTCGAGAGTAGAAACCCTTCGCTCCGCTCAGGGTGACACAACGAGGAATCATGTTTCCATTTGTAAAACTCACGGATGGCGCCATCACTGTACGTCCATTTGAATTTGGGGAGGAAAAGGCACTGCATCTTGCAGTTAAAGAATCTCTGACCGAACTCAGCCCGTGGATGTCCTGGGCAAATGAGAAATACTCATTGGAAACAGCCAGCAACTTCATCACGGTCACACGCGCACAATGGGCAAATGGCGGCATGTATTCCTTCGCCATCCTGGATGCACAAACCAATGAACTCGTGGGCGGATGCGGATTGAGTCACATTCATCCCGTCTACAAATTTTGCAACCTTGGCTACTGGGTGCGGACTTCACGTCACGGCCAGGGGATTGCAGGGCGCGCTGCCAAACTGATCGCGAAATTTGCATTTGAAAAAGTGAACCTGATCCGCGCGGAAATCGTCATTGCCGCTGGGAATACAGCCAGCAGACGCGTTGCGGAAAAGATCGACGCACATTATGAGGGCGTTTTATTAAACAGAATGACAGTGGGAACAGCAATTTATGATGCCCACATGTTCTCGCTTCTCCCCGCTGACTTTGGGCTGGTGGCCAGACTATAGGCAGAATCCAAACCTAAAACAAGCCACGGATTTCACGAATTTTCACGGACAAAAATCCGTGTTCATTCGTGAAATCCGTGGCTAAAGTTTTTAAGGCTGAACAACTAAGATCCTTTCTTGATGTGAATTCAGGCTTTCTCCCCACTTACTTTCATCCAGGCCTTCTTCATATTCAACGCATCCTCTTCCATGATGGGGCTTTCACATAGAATGCGGCCTGCACAGCCGAATTTATTCAGGGCTTTGAAGAGGGCTTTCAAATCCAGGTCCGCATCGGCGAGGGTGAGGTGATTCTTCTCACCCTTAGGGCCATACTCAATGCCAGAGAGGTGGATATGCAAGTTCTTCAATGATTTTGAGCCCAATTCTTTGCCATATTTCTCCAACATGCGAGACCATTCATCGTAGGTATTCAGCGAGCCGTCACCGGGGCGGGCGTGAAGATGAGCGAAGTCGAGGCAAGGCTGAACCATGTCCATGGCTTTGCTCATGGCGAGGGTATCTTCAAAGGAACCCAACATGGCTGATTTCCCCATCGTCTCCGGGCGGATGGTTACCTTATCACCGTTCTTTTGCAATTCCTTGATACATCCTTCCAAACGCGGAACGGCAACCTTCAATACCTCAAGAGGGTCATTCATAAAATACGACCCTGGATGAAAGATAATATCCGTTGCGCCAGCCAAGTAACCGTAATGAGCCGCGTCCATTAAGCGCTTGCGAGACTTGGGCCATTCCTCTTCAGTCCCATTCAGGTTAATAAAATATGGTGCGTGCACGCTCAATGAAACAGCCTGCGCCTCGCCTGCTGCTTTAATTAATTCGCAAGTCGCCTCGGTCACACGTACTGATTGCACCCAACCGAGTTCAAATGCCTCCAGCCCAATGGACTTGCTGAATTCAATCGCACCCACCGAGCCGCCTGGTTTCTTAGGTGTGCCTGTCGGTGAACCAACTGTGCCGAATTTGAAAGATAAAGACATGAGGAAGCTCCTGTGTGGGGTTAAGAGACGAGTAATGAGTAAAAAGTAATTAATGAGCAGTGATCAGTTGGCAGGGATGAGCGTGGTGAGTTTTTGCCAGAGTTGGGGGCCGAGTAATAACAGGCCGATCAGGATGGCTGCAAAGGCAGAGACCAGCACTGCCCCGGCACCCACGTCCTTGCCGATCTTTGCAAGCGGGTGTGAGTCCGGGCTGGCGAGGTCAAGGGTGACTTCAATCGAGGTGTTGATAAATTCAGCAGTGAACACCAGCGCCGCCGTGAGGATGATCACCGCCCAATCACGCGGCGGAATTTTCAGCCAAAGCCCAATGACAAAAACAGCCGCTGCAATGGCGCTGTGAATCCACATATTGCGCTGGGTTCGTAAAACATAATGCCACCCCTGAAAGGCATGACGGAAAGATTCAATGCGGGATGAAAAAAATGACTTCACTCGTGCTCCGCATCCTGAATTTTGATGCGACCCAACCCGAGTCTTTCCAAAACTTTTGCCTGCTCGGCCCACATGCGGGCTTTTTCCTCCGCTTCAGCATGGTCATAACCAAGTAAATGTAATACGCCGTGCACAACCAGCAATTGCACTTCCGCTTCCACTGGGTGACCTGCCTCCTGTGCCTGTTGTGTGGCGCGAGGGATCGAGATGAGGACATCTCCCAGATAAGTTGTACCAGTTTCAGGGTCCGACTCAGAAGCGGGGAAGGAGAGTACATCGGTGGGCGCGTCCACGCCAAGGTAGTCGCGATTCAGTTCGTGCAATTGCGCATCATCCGTCAGGACGATGGTAAGGTCTGCATCAGTGGAATCAGGCTGAAGGTCAGGGTTGAGCGTAGTCGTACCATCCCTGAAAGGGGAAGTCTCCAGTGTGAAGCGGGCGGCTCTTTCGAGCAGGGCTGATTCCAAAAAATCCTGTTGATTATCAATGTAGATCATTGTTCTTTTCTTTGGGTAAGCATGGTCGAATCCTGGTCTGGCACTTTGGCATTGGGATATTGAATGCGTGGATGGAAAGTACCGCGCAAAGTGGTGACAAAGGATTCAGTAATGAGGTTGAGGTCGCGCAAGGTTAAGAGAGTGTCATCAAGCTGGTTGAATTTTTGAACAGTATCGATCACACTGTGTACCAGTTTCCGTAATTCATCCTCGTTGTCGGGGCGCTCAGCACGGGCGCGGGCTTCAGTGGCATCAGCCAGCATGAGCAACGCAGTTTCACGTGAGGCTGGGCGCGGACCGGGATAACGGAATTTTTCGATATCCACTTTGGTTACATCGCCATTTGCGGCTTCCATGGCCTGGTTGTATTGATAACGAGTGATCAACGTGCCATGGTGTTCGAGGATAAAGTCATGCAGGCGGCGCGGCAGGCGGTGTTTTTTTGCAAGCTGCACGCCATCGGTCACATGGCGGATGATAGTGGCGGCAACATCTTCTGGTTCGGCATCCTGGTGTGTATTGACGCTGCCCGGTATTTGATTTTCAATGAAGTAGGTGGGGTTAAGCGCTTTGCCAATATCATGAAATTGTGCACCAACGCGTGTCAGCAAGGGGTCTGCGCCAATCTTCTCTGCGGCTTGTTCGGCCAGGTTCGCAACCTGCAAACTATGTTGATAGGTACCAGGCGCATTACGAAGGAAGAACTGCAAAAGCGGAGAATCAGGGCGGGATATATCGAGCAATTGCAGGGAAGTGGTGAGACCAAGCAATTGGGCAAACACATATTGAAGTAAAAGGGTAATACTGGCTGCGGCAAAACCTGCAAAGCCAACCACACCAATGAATTGAACCGCACCCAACCAATCGGGTGAGTAAAATGGCAAACGGAATGCGATGAGGGTTGCCAAACCCGAAAGCGCAATGGCAATCCCCGCGCGGGCGAAACCCCAAAAGCGGCGAGCAGGGCCGAGCGCCAGCAAACCGATCATCGACGAAAGCAAATAATACGGCGCAAGGTCAAGCGTGTTTGATAAGCCATAGGCCGCGAGCAAACAAAGTGGAATTGAAATGACAAAGCCCACTTCAAGCCCAAATAAAGTGGCGATCAATAATCCCGCAGCCTGTAGAGGATACCCATACGGCGCAAGTGTGCGGTCTGTGAACAGGCGGGCGCCAATGAAAAATGCGAGGAAGATGACAGCGATAACAAGGATACTGCGCGAGTCATTGATGACAGCCGCACGTTTTCGGCGATAAAAATAAAGTGGGACGAGTACCGCAGAAAGGATAACGATGGCAGCCGCGCCAAGCATGTCCTCCCAACGTTGACTGGGACCGATCATGCCCAGTTGTTCAAAGGCTTCCATATCTGCGGGGGTAATGATCTCGCCCACTGGCACAATGGTCTCCCCCGTTTTGTAGGTCTGCACGATCGGATCGACTGCATCTCGTGCCGTTTGTTTTGCAACGGTGGTCAATTCCTCGCTGAAAAAACTGTTTGGGACAACAAAAGCAGTCACCAGTTCGGTCACGAGCGCCACCTGCTGCTCATTCAGTGTGAGGCTGACAGAAGAGGATATGGTCGATTGTGCCGCTTCCACTTTGTCTTCATAAATTGCACGGCGCATGACTTGTTCCAGTACACGCACGGCCTCCGATTGCACAATTTCCCAGCGTGAATCGGACATATCGATCAGGTAATCTATGGTCTCAAGTTTTAGCCGCACATCACTGAGAGCCAGAATGCTTGATCGTTTCTCATCATCGGTGGCCTCAGTACTGCTGCGCACAGCTGTAATATTCTGAAGAGTAACGCGCAGGCGGTCAATCTGCTGGCGCGCTATGGCAGGGTCTGGCGAACTGTAAACAGGTTGCACTGCGCCTTCTGCGGCTTTCCTTGCTTCCTCCGTGCGGATCTCGCTGACGTATTCAATATCACGCGGAGATTGCAGGGTGATCTGGGCTACGATGCCCACATCCACTGCCTGCTGGATGGGTCGCAGACCAATAGGCTGGGTCAACACAGCAAAAGAGATGAGGCTGACCAATAGGATCAGGCTGGTCTGCAAAATGCGGATTCGAGGGGAAACGGGGGTACGAACATTCATAAAAATCAACCGCGAAGCAAAGGGGTAATCAACGAACTGGTTTCTTCACGATGAAGCCTTACTTGGTAAGCAGTTCTTTCACCATGCTGCTGATCATGTCGTTCGGGGCGCGACCCGCGACCTTGGGCATGACGATCTTCATCACTTTGCCCATATCGCTCGGGGCGGAGGCGCCCGTTTCAGTGATGGCGGCTTGTACCAGTGCGCGCAATTCTTCGGCGGGCATGGCCTTGGGTAAAAAGACCTCCAATACTTTGATCTCGACTTCATTCTCTTCGACAAGGTCAGCACGGTTGGCTTTCTTCGCTTCTTCAATCGCTTCGCGGCGGTTCTTGATCTCTTTTTGGATCAAGCCCACAATGGCGAGGTCTTCGAGCGGAGCCTGCTTATCCACTTCCACTTGTTTGATGGCGGCCAGCACCATGCGCACCGTGCGCTTGCGGACTTCGTCTCCGCTTTTCATAGCGTCTTTCATTGATTCATTAAGTTGAGTTTTTGTATCCATATTTTTATTATACCTTTTATCGTTGGTTGAAAATTTTTTGATTAAGTCTTGTGTCATCCTGAGGGAGCGTTCTTCGCGACTGAAGGATCTCGCTCATAGTGTAAGAGATCCTTCGCTACGCTCAGGATGACACAACGGGAGTATAGTGGCAACTTGAGTTAATTATCCACAAAACGCGTAAACATTTCTGGGGTGAGTAATTTATGTAAAAGTTCAAATTCATACTGGGTGCGCTTGGCAGCGGCGGCGCGGGCGTAGGCAAAGTTGGGGCCTTGCTGCGGCGAATCTAAATTCATGCGTCCATGTGAATTGCGTGGGAGGAGTTTCAGGGAGAGCTTGCGCAAAAACGGGATGAAATAAATTGCATCCATGGGGAGGTAAATTTTGCCAGAGTGCAGCTCCGGGCTGCGGAGCAAATCCTTTTGAACAGGATCAATTTCGGGCGGGGGAGGAGGCGTGCCCTTAAATGCGTGAGCATCCAGCCACAGGGTGACATAATTTGTATGGGAGTAAAAATCCTGCGCGGTGTGGAGCAGTCTTCCGAAAGCGATCCATGCAGAAAGTATACCGGGCGTCAGCAGGGTGGCGATGATATTGCCGCGCTGTTCGATGATATAACGATTGCCCTTATCAAGGTTGTTATCATAGTGAAACTCATCATGGCCGATCAATCCGCTCCACGAATCCTGTTTGAGGTTGGCGGCAATGATGATCTCCAATGCGCGCGGGCTAAAGTGCTGGCTTAATGTTTCGCGAATCATTTCTTCATGAATGGGTACAAGCATTTGGAAATTATACCCAGTGGGCATCATATAAGCGAGGCATTCACAAAGTGGTTATAATGCGCCCATGACTTTTTATACCGCAAAAGGCGACGACGGCACAACAGGCTTGCTTGGCGAGGGCCGCGTCCCGAAATATCATATCCGCATGGAAGCCATTGGCGCTTTGGATGAAGCCTCCGCCGCACTTGGCCTGGCCCGCGCACAATGCGCCGCGCTGCAGACTCCCCCGATCCTGCTCGAGGCTCAACGAGATCTTTACAAGCTGATGGCGGAGGTGGCCGCAACACCGGAGAATGCACAACGTTTTCATTTCATCGATGAGTCGCGCGTTGGCTGGCTGGAAAAGCAAACCGACGAGATCAGTGCGATGATCGAGTTGCCAAAGGAATTCATCCTGCCCGGTGACACATTGGGCGGTGCGGCACTTTCGATGGCGCGCGCCATCATCCGCCGCGCAGAACGGCGCGTGGTGCATCTCTTCGATGAGGAAAATATTTCCAACCCGGACTTGCAGCGCTATCTGAATAGATTGTCATCTTTGTGTTTTGTACTCGAGATCCTTGAGAATCAAAACGCGGGGAAAAAGACTTCGCTGGCGAAACCACCTTAATCGTCATTGCGAGGCGGTGCTTGTCCGCCGAAGCAATCCCCCGATCAGCGATGTATTATCACCATCAAAAATGAGATTGCCGCGCCGCCAGAAAAGCACTGGCAGCTCGCAATGACGAGATAGGCAAAACATGACAGGCACTATTATTAACATCGCCACGATATTGATCGGCGGGACGATTGGTTTGCTCTTTGGTGCGCGCATCCCTGAACGATTCAAGAATACTGTTATCGCAGGTATGGGTTTATTCACTGCGGCAATGGGATTACAGATGTTCCTCAAAAGCGAAAACCAACTGATCGTGTTGGGAGCCTTGCTGATCGGCGCATTGTTGGGCGAATGGTGGAAGATAGAGGATGGATTGGAGGCTTTGGGGCGAACCCTGGAACAGCGCTTCTCACAGCAGACCGAGACCGATTCAGGCTCAAGATTTGTGCGAGGCTTCATGGTTTCCTCCCTGCTTTTTTGCATTGGCCCCATGGCAATCCTCGGCTCCATTCAAGATGGTTTGACCGGTGACTACAACCTGCTGGCTGTGAAATCCACCCTGGATGGATTTGCGTCCATTGCATTTGCATCCACTCTGGGAGTTGGGGTGATGTTCTCCTCGATCATTGTGCTTATTTATCAAGGAGGCATCAGCCTATTAGCTGGGCAGTTGAGTGCCATCATCAGCGAAGCGATGATGAATGAGATGACAGCCACAGGCGGAGTCATTTTGTTGGGCCTGGCCATCAGCAATCTTTTGGAGATCAAGAAAATCCGCGTGGGGAATTTCCTGCCCGCGCTGGCAGTCGCTCCGTTAATTGTGTGGGTGTTGGAAAAACTTGGTGGCTAAACACAAAGGCTTGCATTGACTGCCCGATAGGGCGTGTCGAAATGACACGACATTTGCGCCGCACGTCAGTGCAGGTGAGGTCACAAAGGTTTAAAAACAAAAAACATCCTGTTCGGGATGTTTTTTGTTGTGACTCCGGGGGGATTCGAACCCTCAACCAATTGCTTAAGAGGCAACTGCTCTGCCATTGAGCTACGGAGCCATTTTTAACTGCGGGGCGATTATACCGCAAAGGAAAATAGTGTCAATCAATGAGTCTGCTATGCATTTTGACCGCACCGCTTCACTTCGACACTCCCTTCAGTCGTCAGTGCGGCGCGGACTCAGCCGAGGGTTGATTCGGTTTCGAGAAGCATTGTTTCAGGCTGTTAGCCCGCACGGGGATGAACCCCCGTGCTATTTTTACGAAGCCCGCTCAAGCGGACTCGTCCCGGTAAAAAGTAGGAAACTTTCATATTGACTTACTTTTTTGCTTATGGTAGAATCTTATTGTGATTTCTGAAAGGAGAGTAAGTAATGGAAACTGTTGCCACTTCAAAGGGGCAGGTTGTCATTCCTTCCAAGATTCGCAAGCAATTGGGAATCAAGGATGGAACCTATCTTCAAATTGACGTGAATACCGTAACGAAGCAGATCATTCTCACCCCTGTCACCCGCGAGTATGTTCGTTCTTTGCGCGGAAAGTATAAGGGGAAAGGATTGATGAAAGCTTTGATGGCGGAGAAGAAACGCGAAAGGGAGTTGTAATATGGCAAAGAAGGCAAAAGCATACGTGTTGGATACCTGGGCGGTGATTGCCTACCTTGAGGATGAGCCATCGGGAGAGCAGGTTGAGGATTTGATTGCCACAGCACACGAAGAACAAATTCCGATTTACATGAGCGTGGTCAACGTGGGCGAAGTTTGGTATACGCTGGCGCGAGAAATCTCAGAAGAGGAAGCCAATGCCAGTGTGAAATCCCTGCGTGATTTACGGATTCAATTTGAAGATGCCGATTGGGAATTAACACAGGAAGCGGCACGCTTCAAATCGCAACACAAAATGTCTTATGCCGATGCTTTTGCTGCTGCACTGGCAAAAATCAAGAAGGCGGATTTGGTTACAGGGGATAATGAATTTAAGCCGCTAGATGGTGAGATCAAGATTTCGTGGGTGTAAGGAGGAGATAAATATATGAAATGGAATTTTATAAAATATCCTGCTGGCATGAAAATTCGTGACGCGATGGTAGGAGAGTTCTTTTCTGTCGATGCAATTGATAAGCCTGCTCAAGCACTTATTAGAGAAGCAATACAAAATTCTTTAGATGCGCGACCCAACAAAGATAAGCCGTTAAAGGTGAGAATCTTTCTTGGAAAAATAGCCAAGGCTGATTCGGCAAAGCACTGGTTTCATGGCGCATGGGAACATTATGAGGCAGACCACAAACTAGAGAACCAGCCAAATCCAACAGACACAATTTCTTACCTGGTTTTTGAGGATTTCGGGACTACAGGGTTGCAAGGAGATGTAACGCAAGCTTATGATATTGAAAATATCAAGAACCCGTTTTTTTATTTTTTCCGTGCAGAGGGGCGTTCTGGTAAAGGAGATGGTGATGGAGGACGATGGGGAGTAGGTAAACATGTTTTTGCCGATGTAAGTAGATTGAAAACTTTTTGGGGCTTGACTGTAAGAAAAGATGATAATCAAAAATTACTTATGGGATGTGCTGTGTTGAGATCCCGCATGGTTGGAAATGATTTCTATTCGCCAGATGGCTATTTTGGCTTAGGTGATGGTTTCACACTCCCAATATCTGACCAAGGCATAATCGACCAATTCTCCATGGATTTTAGTGTCTCGCGAAAAAATGAGGCTGGTCTTTCAGTTGTAGTTCCTTATATAGATGAAGATATAACCTTTGAAAGTATCCAAGACGCAATTACAGAAGAATATTTTTACCCCATTCTAAAGGGTGATTTGGAAATAGTTATTGAGACAAATGACAAAAACGTGCAAGTAACTCGTGACAGCTTTCATGAGGTGGACAACAGCTTTTTGCCTATTCATGAGCTTGTTCACAAATCATTGGACGGTCTAAATGATGAGTTGTTCATATTAAATTCATGTGACCCACAAAGACCTTTTTGGACAAAAGAATTAATAC
>NZ_JBXMTI010000083.1:0-8996 GCF_057083605.1 Candidatus Villigracilis sp.
TAGTTAGCTACCCATTGCTTATTTCCCACAGTGAGGTTGGTGTCAATGTATTCCCACCAGTCGGTGCACGCTGTATTGGGCTGCGCACTCACGTGGTAGGAATTGGCTTACCTAAAACATAGTCCCATTTACAATCATGTCTATCTGATCTGTTGCACATAATTGGGCTGTACAACCTAATATCGGTTCCTCGTAGCTGTGGGAGCTGATCTGCAATAGCTGGTACGTTTAAGATCATGGCTTGGAGGACAAAAGGAACAAAGTGAAATGGCAATCGGATATGATAATCAAGGAAACTAATTTGCAAATGAATGCTCGTTTTATTATCCATTGGAATTATTAAACCAATTTCTGGATTCTCAAAGTTGTGTTCCTTACACTCTGTTAATCCGAAGTTGTCTGAATTTGGCGTTTTCAGATCTGGACTTGTCTTGTCGCCAAATGATTTTAGAATGTAATCCCGAACAATATCTAAACTAGGGTGAAGAATATACCTATAGCCAAATGTGTAAAAAGCATACAAATAGGCAGAAGTTATCCAACCCACAGGAGCTAACTCCGATTTGAGTTCGTGTTGAGGCTCAATCAGTAAGCCGAATTTGTCATTTTGGGTAAGTGCTAAGAATCTTTCCTGCTCCTCAGGGTCGTTTCTAAGCCATTTGCCTGTCCTCTTATCAAGCTGAAATGTTACTCTACCATCAATAACATCACTTTTCCGATAATTAACCCGCGCTCGTAACTTTATCGGCGATGTGCCAGGAGTGGTAATTATTTGTATTCGGCGTTCATCATAAAGTTGACCAGCCTTATCTGCATCCTTTATTTGTTCGCGTAATTGCATATGTTTGTCACCGCGACTACCTGCTGTACTGTTGCATTTTTTGCACAATAAAACATGCTGACGTGAAGCAGTTTTGCTCTTACTCTTTTCTCGAATATAGTCTGGCCAAACATGACCATTGGTCAAGTTGCCGTTGCCTACATCCTCTTCGGCATATTCGGCTGAACAGATGGGGCAAATAAACTCATTTACAGCTTGCTGTCTAACATCGTTAAGGTCAACCAAATGTGAATTGAATAGGGTTTTGAGAAATTCTTTTTCACTCATTTGAAACCTTCATGTACCTAGTAGCCTCAACTAGGGACTTAATTGAAGATTACCACATAATAGCCTATAGATTGGAGTTGTCATATTCGTTTTATAAATGTCACCTTTTCAACCTAAATATGGGTTGTTATTATTTGATCGAGATCTTTTGTCTATGGTTTCTCCCCCACCCCACTTTATTGCACCACTGCTGTGATCAAAGTTTTCAGGTGATATCAGAGGTGATAGCACCTGCCGCCAACGTGTCTATAGACACGGAAATGAAATGGTGACAATCAAAAAAAACTTGTGGCAATTGCAGTGAATTTGAAAAAAAGATCATATACTAGAGAATCAGGAGCCAAAGCAATGCCCAAACAAGCAGATTCCAAATGTCCACGTTGCTTCAAACCTTTTAGCGAGCATACACCTATTGTATTGAACATCTCAGATACCGGAGAGACAGAGGCTATTGATCTCAGATGCAACGGTGCTTTCGACCCCTTCGACCACCTTCCTGAACAATTCGCAATAAACGAAATCAGCTTATTGCCTAATAGGATTGTATTCTCCGCAGACGACCACCAATGCGCCCAAATCCTGGATTCCCTGGCAACCAGATTTCCCGATGTTCGCAAATGGGTAGATATATATAAGGAAAGGAAAAATACATCCATGGGAACTGTGACCGTAGGTGTATTTCCCTTATCTCTTGCACTTCACCTCTTCACTTTTGCAGATGGTTTTGAAAGGCAAGAGGATAACGGCCTTATGTGGTGGTGCGCGTCAAGACCGACCGTTGAAAGCATAGATGAATTGGCAAAAATGCTTTCCGGTCACTTTGGAGGGATAGAAGCCACTCGAAAGCAGCTCTATGCCGTTCCGGGTGTACCTGAACTTCTGGCTCGCGTGGTAAGCATACCAAAAAGCAAAACTCCCACAGACGGGGACCTGAGCGAAGATATCAATGCTCACAACCTGGCTTTCATTAAGAAAAATATGCTCGGGATCTCTAGCTTTGGCTGGGCTGCCTATAAACAGCATGGCCGTGGCGCGATTGTATTGTTTCGAGCTAGCAAAGACGATATTCTGATGCCTGCCTCCTATATTCCCCAAAACAAATTATCTCAGATAGAAGTGGGAATGAAAGATCTTCCTGATTTGTTCGCCGACATGATGGCCAGCCTGCCGAGACACTTTAGCTTATACGATCCCAATACAGGTATTGTTGTAGTGGTTATTGACGACGATCCGGAGAGCGAATATCCTGCAAGTGTATACAGAATGAGAACCATGCCTCCCCCACCGGTTGCATATGAACAAATGGGTAAAACCATGCAAGAGATCGCAATCTGGAATAGTATAGACTGGGGAACAGTTCATTAGTCAGCACACTAGCAAACTATTCAAGAAGCAAAAAGCCAGGTTGAATACCTGGCTTTTTTACAGGCGATAGTTATCGCTAACCGATTATGCTGGGTTTTGATCCGGTTTATCTTCGGCAGCTTCTTTGATAAAACTCACAAATTCCGCACTCATCTCCCGCGATCTTCCGAGCATTTCCTCGAGAGAATTTTCAAATATATCCTCGGCTCTCTCGCATTCCAGTTGTGTCCCCACATAAACAATATGCCAATTACTGTCGATGCCTGTTGTAAAGGGAAAACCGCACAAATTAGTAATATTCTCTTCGACAGCCTCGCCCAGGGTAACGACCTTCCACGGACCACTGGACTCACGCTCAATGTCGTCGGGATGATGGTTTGAATTGAGCATCAAACAGTACATCGCGCCCCATTCATTAATGTCATGGTTGAAAAGAGTGTACCGGGCATCGATCGCATCGCCGGCAATTTTCGACGCAGCGACAATTCTGTCTTCACTCACGTTGGTCGCATCACCATTAACGCCCAAAACTGCTTCCAGCAGATCAGTGAAGCCAAAGCATTCACCGGCTGTTCCCACGTAAACGATTCGCCAGTCATGTTTCTCTGCTTTCTCATCGCAAAGCTCATTAATGATCATTTCGATGGCGTCTCCAATTCTGTGAATGTCCCAAGGGTTTTCAGTTTTTCCCTTTGTGGGATACACCAAGCAGTGAGGGGTTGCTCGCACTTCGCGGATATCGGTGCTAACTGTGGTGTGAAGATTTACAAGTCCACCAATGAGGTGGGCACCAGCCTTCGCTTTGTCCAGCTCGAAATCTGTTATTGGCATTACTGGCTTTGTTGGAATCATTATCTTATTCTCCTTTGAAAATTTTCTGAATTAGTTGATTGGTTCTTCGACGACGGGAATCTCTATGCCCTCGATGCCCAGACCGTCCGCACCATCGCCGCGCGAAGACAGGAAGCGTACAGTCCCGGCTGTTACCTCGAAGGCAGCTCCTACAGAGCCATCCTGCTTGTTGAAGATACGCGGACCACCGGTGGCTTTATCCGGCGTGAGGCGTCCTTCAATCAAGACTTTTGCACCTTTCCGAATGTACTGATTACAGATTTCAGCCTGCTTGCCCCATGTGGTGATGCGAAACCAAATGGTCTCTTTTACTTGCTCGCCGTTTCCGGCTGTATATTGCCTATGGGTCGCTACCGAAAACGCTGTGTAGGTTTGCCCAGATGGAGTATTACCCTTCACTGGGTCTTTCCCTACATTGCCAACTATGATGATGGTATGAAACATGCTTTAGTAAACCTCACAGAGAAATATGTTTGTATCGTGGCTAATTGAGGCGGGCGCTGCCATCGCCACGAAGATATGTGTCTAGGAGTGCCTGGATCTGGGCGTCGGACAGCTCACAGGAAAGCCCACAGTCCTTACACCTGGCTACCGTTACTTTGCTGGGGATCAGAAATTGCTCCTTTATCTGAAACTCACGCAGTTCATTGAGACAATGAGGACAAGGCCTATAAAACGACGAAATGGTTACTGTGCCAATCACTACATTCATGAACAAATCAACCTTTCACTATGGACAACGCCGACCACTTCGACATTCGCAGTCGTTCAGTTCAGAAGATAGTTGGCTGCCCTCCTATCTTCCGGTAAAACATTGAACGTGGATACCACATCAACAATTTCAATGCAGACATCATCGGGCCGTCCAATCGAAAAGAAGCGTTCAACGTCAAACCACCTAAGATATTCCTCGTAACTGATATCTTTTGGCTGATACGTCTCAAGTTCTTCTTCAGAGACATCTTCTGGAATGAAAATCTCCAGCTCCATCTGAAAGAACAGGAGAAAGTTGTCTTGAACAAACTGCTCGAACCAATCTTCATCACCGAACATTTCCACCGGCAGGTCCACGATAATGACGCGTCCTGACGAAATCAGCATGTGGGCAGGAATATTGTTCGCCCAGGGCATGGATTTCAACCACTCCCGAAAAGCCTTTTTGTACCTAATTGCCACCGCAATGCGAGGCGTTTGATTTTCCATTGTCAAAATCCTCTTTTCAGACCAAAAACATAGACGTCACAATAGATCTTACATGCT
This sequence comes from Candidatus Villigracilis sp., assembly GCF_057083605.1. Classification (NCBI taxonomy): domain Bacteria; kingdom Bacillati; phylum Chloroflexota; class Anaerolineae; order Anaerolineales; family Candidatus Villigracilaceae; genus Candidatus Villigracilis; species Candidatus Villigracilis sp. The sequence goes on from NZ_JBXMTI010000083.1 coordinate 4,586, forward strand.
GTCTTTGGGGGGTGGGTCCCCGACCGACGCGTTTGTTTCTCGACACTAAGATCTTACATGCTGTTTAGGGGGTGGTATCTCGACCGACGCGATTAGACGCTATTAAATGAAGAGACCCCCGGGGTAAGGGGGATCACAGGGGAAAATCAGGCTATTCTAGACGTATCGGGCGCTTACAGACCAGAGGATTGCACGGAGTAGACTTCACTTCAAGAAACTCGCTCTCAACTGTGGTGTGCATGTTCACAAGTCCCCCGATGAGGCGCGCTGCGGTCTTCACCTTGTCTTGTGCATTTATTGCAGTCCGGCAAATCTTTTTGGGGATTATATACTTCACAAACCTTTCAAGTTGCGAAGCATTATTATTTCCAACAAGGATATTATCTCTGAGCGATGGTGTCAACTGATGAGATCATGGCTGATAGACGCCATACCCTTTCCACCGCTTGTAATACTCTCCGAACGATATCTCGTTGGAATCGATATATTGCGCATCATCCAAAAAAATCACCATCTCAGCCGTGGTCGTTCCTTCAAGGGCATATATATGGCTATCGATCTGAGGCATTTCGACCGTCATCCTAAGCTTATCCCAAGACAGGCTTATGTGGGTGGTGGACCCATCGGGTGAGTCTTCCGCACTCAAATAAACAAAATCTGGCTCTCCGTATTTTTCAATGATCTCTCCCAAAGAAATCGGAACGCTCGGAAAAAACCCTGTCGCATTGACGACGCTGGTTGCTCTATCCACCTGCACAACCACACTATAGCCACAAATGATGCTGATCCATGAGGCGCTCTCCTCTCTTTGACACTCAGAAAGACCGTTTTGCTCCAACATGGGAATGACCTGATCCAGCGGAGTCTCTCCAATTTGAATTCCATATACACAAGGGGCTGCACATGGCAGACCTGACAACAAGCCGCCGTCACCGATATCTGCCATCGCGGGCAGTTCGGTCGGCTGCGGTGATTCCAGTACAGTGATTTGAGTTTCGGGAGCAGCGCATGCGACTACGATTATGAGCAAGAATATCGAAACAGCCATTGTTCTGATCATGCTTCGTTCTCCACTTTCAAAATCTATTTCATTCGCTCCTGTATAGAAGTAAGCTGTTCATAGTTTTCATCGTTCCCCTGATTTTGAGATACGGTCAGGGCTGATAATTACTGTATCCGGTCCATACCATTTTCTCTTCACTGATCGACTGCCCCGCCACCGCGATAACGTCCTGGTCATCGGAAAAAATGAGCCTTTCAATATCCGTTTTTCTGTCGACGGGATAGGTTGTGTCCGCAATGGGAGGCAGTTCAACGAACATTGGGACCGAATCCCAATAAAGGAACAGTCCAGTGGTCCTGACTCCCGTGGTGCTATCGGAAGCAAACCGTGCATAATCTGGCTCTCCATAATAGTCAATCACTTCGTCAAGAGGGATCGAGACCGTAGGCGCAAATGTCATGGCAGAATGCAGGTCTACGTCCGTGGATGTCTTCACATCAACCGAAACTCGATAACCACGGCCAATCGCCTGGAAACCCATCGTGAATGTGAAAACAAAGTAGAAGATCCATAAGAAAAGCCCCAGAACAGTATTTAATGCCAATGACCTCAGTAACAGCTTCTGGGAAAATGCATCGTGGCGGAAGGCTTGAATGACGTACAAAGCAATCCAAACCAGAATGCTGTAGAACAGGACGTCCACAATAATCGTTGGACCCGGAGGATCTTCAGGTCCCAGCAACCCCCAGCCTCCTGTCGGAGAACCTCCACCTGGAGCATCTATAAAAGCTGGGATAGGCCAACCGGCTTTTTGATCTCCAAAATAACATGACCCCTTCGGACAGGGTATTACGTATGAGGGATCACAGAAGTTGTAGCAATTTTTCGGCTGAACGTATTGAAATGATATAACAGTGAGTCCAATTGCCAGGATTGCGTTCGCGACCAGCAGAAAATAAGGGGAAGTTTTCATACGATCACAGCCTCCAATTACACAAGAGGGAGAAGCAGCGACCCGATTATACGACCTCAACAACAACTAAATTAGCGAGCAACCTTCTAAACCTGATTTTTTCTTCAGTTACTTGTATGTTGAGAAGCAGATGGGTACGCCAAGTATATTATTCCCATCTTTTTTATTTGTCTCATAATGTGCGCGAGGCAGAAATCCTTTTGCTCGATCAAGTTTAACGAACCCACAATAAATTCACTCCACTTCAGCCTTTTCAACGACCGTGATCCTTCGTTTGAGCATTACAGGATTGCATTGCTTCCATTTTTCGAGCGATACAACTGGGAATCCTGCAAATTTGGCTGGATATAAATATATATCGCCGCGTGTATTCTTCTGTCTATTCTTTTGATCAAAGCTTTGATAAAAACCGGCGTGAATCGGATTTTGCAAGAACGTCCTTACAGTATCCTTATCCCATGCGCGCCCCGTTGATGTAGGAAACCCCTTATGATTCAAGAACTCGGCCATCAATGTGTAACCTGATCCTCTGCTCAAGCAATCAAACGATTCGGCGATCAGCTTGCGTGTGCGATTGTCCAACGTGATGCCCTTCTCAGAATCCACGTAAGGATATGGAACTTTTGATGGTGCTTTTCCTTCGGAAACTCTTTTTCTCGTCTTGTCTCCTACCCTTTGCTGCGTTGAACCAAAAAGATGTCCACTCAAAGCCACAACTGCACCTTTGAGCGATACACTGGCCGGAACAAACTCCATGCCGTGAAGCCTAACACCTGCTTCTGCTATCAACTCATCTATTGGCATGTTTCGCAAGTATGCCGGAAGATCTTTGTAGTCGCTTTTGTTGTAGTGAGCAAGAATAGCACGCCTTAGTATACGGGTATGATGGAAATTGCCAAGCCGCTGTCCATGCTTGATCTCTGATTCCTGGAATTTATAATGTGTTTGTTGAAAAGACTTCATATTGTTTCCTTTTAATTTCATCAAGACGTGTATACATCACTCTAGATCATACATGCCGTTAAAAGGGGGTGGTCCCTCAACCGACGCGAACTATTAGTTAAATGAAGAAATCCCCCAGCAAAGGGAGGATTTTAGAGATTATTGTGTTTAAAGTGGCACTATTCTAGTCGGATTGGGCGCATACGGACCAGAGGATTGCACTCCAGCCAGTCCTCGAGACTTATAGGCGGGTCAGGGAAGTTCAGGTGGGTCATAACATACTTCTCCCCCTCCCGCTTCAGATGGTAGCCGGCGTGGATGGGGTCCCCAAGATAGATATTCATCCGTTCGTCGTTCCACCGGCCGCCATCGGGAAGGGGAAGGCATGCGCGCGCGACCTCGAGCAGATCGCTAATGCGAGCACCAGCGTTCCGGAGAGAAAAAAGTTGCTCGATGGTCTGACGCGAGGCAGCATCAATCAGGATGCATTTATCCCCACCCATCCTGTACGGATGCAAAATCTTACAATCTGGCTGGCGCTTTTTCTTTACCCTTATTTTTGTTTTGGTCATCTCAAGTGTCTCGCGAGATTTTGTAACCGTTCAATCAGGTCCCGATAAGGTCATTTTGCTGGCTTGAAAAAGCAAACTACAATTCCACATCTGGCAGGTGTAAAATTCAAAGTACATAGTGTTTATCTTCCCCTCTCAACGAACAGCGGTGCATTGTGTTACCTACCTGACTGTCTTGTACCTGTTAGGGGTCTTCGACAGGCGAGGGTGAGGTGAGATATGAGACATTCAAGTTACGTTATAGCGTTGATAAAGTTCGTAAAAGAAAGAGAACACGCTCTAACCTTCCTTAACGGAAAACTATTCTGCAAATCCTGGGGTTCTTTCAAAGAAATTGAGGAGAAGCAGAGAGGGGACAAGCTGGAGTTAGTGGCAAGCAAGTTACAAACAAGAATACAATTGAGCACTTTTAACAGATCCTACAGTTTCGGGCTGGAGGATGGAGATAACCGTTTCACTCCTATATATTGTATGTACCAAGTGCCATCCAGAAAACGCACTGCTTCTATAAAAATACAGTTAGAAAGCCATGATTTGAAAGAGTTCGGAAATTATGGTGTGGTCGTTAGAAACACAGGTGAATTTATTAATCGCATAAACCGTAGCTTGCCGGGTTTTTCTTATGGATTAATAGATTATATCAACTTTAATGATCTGACCGAAAAAGATAGGTTTGCATTCAGAAACCCTATTCTCCAGAAAGACCTTACTACATTCGGACTTCAACAGGAATTCCGAATCTACAATACACATTATGCAATTACGAATGACAAAATTCTGGATGACCCAACTAAAGAAATAATCTTACCGAACGAGTTTAATGCAACATTCTTTTCGATTGGAGATATAGAAGACATTGCAGAAATATACTCCATGGACGAATTGTTCTCTGGAGTAGAAGTAAGCATCCAAAACCCGATC
>NZ_JBXMTI010000084.1:0-4025 GCF_057083605.1 Candidatus Villigracilis sp.
GTGGAACTTGATCCTACTCGCATGGGGCGTGATGCCGGGCGTATCGCAGATGAAGTCGTCTCACATCTTACAAGCCTCGGCGGAGCTAAAACCAAAATCACTTTGGAAATTGAAGTCGACGTACCAAATGGAATCCCTGAGGAGCGAGTAAGAATTGTTTCTGAGAATAGCAATACCCTAAAATTCAAAAACCGGTCATTCGAGGAATAAAGCCACGAATTCAGAAGTGCATAATAATCAACGGTCAGACATTAAGTATTTGTTTAAATGCGAGATATTAAAGCCCTAAGAGAAATAATCTTCGATTAGAAACAGACCCGAAAAGTACAGGCATTAGGGGTTCTCTATGAGGCTTAATAGCAACCAACTATCATTGCTAGAGCTTATCAATATGATTAAAGAACTTTATAGTATATTTGAATAGCATCGAACTGCAAGCTTAGAAGAGCTACCGACACGTTGACGGAACCAATTTGGGAATGCCGCTGGGGTTGTTGACGTATGTTGAGTCTAGTGCAAGTGACCAAGCCAATTTGAATATTTTCTTCGTTGCACGATGAGTCACAGGAAGATTCGTCGAATTTTTCCGTCATTAGTGTATCTGCTGTTGAGAGAGGTGGAATCCTACAAACCGCCTTCTTGAAATTTGGGTGCGTCGAAGACTGGCTTGGAAATTGAAGGGTAGTTAATCTACAAGCTCTGGTTACTTATGAAAATCACCGTTTCCAAAAGTAATAGGTAGGAAGATATAACATTAGCTTTCTAATCTCAGGCAAATAGATTTTAGCTTTCATCAAATGACTTCAACGCGGCTTGACATTCCACGCTCAAATCAAAACCAATATTTTGCTCGGGTGCAAACTTTTTGAATGCTACATATTCGTAGCATACCAATTGAAGTCCCGAGAAATTGCCACCCAATTATTGAGTGTATATTTTCCTTCTGAACTGTTCACGTGCAATCCACGCGTGCCGAGCCGGCCGATCTCGAAGCCAATCTGCTGCACCTCTTCAAGTGGCATCTTCTCGAACTTTTCCAGAGCGGACACGCAGTACATCACCGCATCCATGCGCGGCGCGCCCAGCCGCAGCGTGAAAGCCCTTTTCTGCGATCTGTGTGCGGGCTGTACGGGCACATTCGGCGATCTCGCTGAACTCGTCAAGTTCAATTGACTTGATATGGGACTTGTCTGCTTCGAGTACATCCCCGCCAAATTGTAAGCCTTGACCGAGTCCATGCCATGCGGCAAGTATAACTTGATTTGAACTTGAATGATGTTCCCCAAAACAGGTCAGGCTTCTCATCCAACTTTGAGTTATCTGATGAAGAATACTTTCCTCGACTTGATGGTATTAGATAGAACGGACATCGAGCTCAACATTAGAATGTGAGTGACAATCTGCAGGTAACTCGGACCCTTGTTCGCGCTTGGTACAAGCTTTCACTTGCTTTGATATTTGGATTGCCAGCCTCCTAACAGCATCCTCAGGCATCGAAACCGTCGCATGCTCAAAGGCATCGTTGAGTGCCAGCCATACCCATGCAGCGTAAGTATAGCCGGGTGCAAAATTTTGAGCCGTTGGCGGTTCGAGAGGAATCGCCACGGTTGGGTGGTTCTTGAATGTGATAAACGCCTGATCTTGTTCGATGGTTACCTCGTACATTTTCCAATTTATCCCTTCACGATCGAGATTTCTTTCAATTGCCTTGATAGCTTGCCAATTAAGATTTACGGCCTCGATATCTGACAAAACCAGGTTGCCAAAAACATGTTGATTTCGTCGCATGATCTTGCGATGCAAGTCATCTATGACTTCTGGCATGGTGAACCAGCCTACTTCGCTTGCCAACTCGCTGTAGACCAGGATCTGAAAAAGCAGATCACCCAATTCCTCTTTGAGGGCAATCGGATCTTGGTTTTCCAACGCAACAAGAACCTCCTGAAATTCCTCTGCAAGATACGTTCCTAAGGTTTCCAGTGTCTGTGTTTGATACCAGGGACACTTTCGACGCAGGTGGGCTATATCCGAAAGCAATACGTTCATGCCGGTTTTCTCGCTATACCGATGATATGACCACTTACTCCCAATAGAGAGCGATCTGCCTCCATATTACGAGTCATATCAAGAAGCCACTGTCGGGTTTCTGCATGAGACCAGTGTTCCTTGAATCTCTCGCCAAGCAGCTTGGCAGGGCCTTCGACTGCCAACGTGGTACGGTACTGGAATCTCGCTTGTTTGATCTCTCTTTCCAATTCACTGGGGTGGTGGAAGAAAGCTGTAGTAAAGAAATCCTGGTCGGGGTCAGGGCGGTGCTGACCCGTATAGGCAGTTTGCCTGGCAATGGACATGGAGCGTTCATCAAGCAAATTCCTGGTCAATACTTTGACCAACGGGATGTACCGGGATATTGCGCCTGCCAGCAGAATGCCTCCCGGCTTCAGAACACGGAAAGCCTGCTGCAAAGCCTGAATCCTGTCGTGCCGTCTTGTAAGGTGATACAGCGGTCCCAGCATAATGACCGCATCTATACTCTCGGGTTCGACGATAAGGCTGCAAGCATTGCCAAGCTGGATGCTCTGTAATTTGTGTGAATGTTGCCGATCCCTTGCCTGTGCAAGTTCGATGTGAGCCGGGACGATATCCACTAAATGGACCAGGTATCCGCAGTCTGCCAGCCAATGGGAATGAATAGCAGGACCACCGCCAACATCCAGTACGATGGCTGGCGGAACCGGTAACCACCGACTGAAAATATCCCGCGTCCGCAACAATTCAAGCTCAGACTCAATTCGGGTTAGACGCTTGCTTTCATCCGTAATCGTGTAGTAATTTAGCAAATCGTGAAACGGAAAATTGGATTGCATGGATAAACCTCTTGCGAGAATTGTTGTTCACCTGTTTCGAATCGTTCGAGCTTGCATACCCTGAATACACTGGAGGAAAATACTTCCAGGAAATTTCCTTTAGTTCGTAGGCAACTCACCGGCTAATTCTGCGTCAATCAATTGTTTGAATGCATCCAAAGGTTGGGCGCCGACTACGGCAATTCCGTTGATAAAGAAGGTCGGTGTCGAGCGTATACCCAGGCTCACAGAAAAATCAATATCTTCCTGCACAAGCGCCCGGTACTTCCGGTTGGCGATGCAACTTTCAAATGAGACCATATCCAATCCCAGTTCCTCGGCGAATTGGATGTAAATCCTGTTACTCAGGGTTTCACCGCTGAAAAGCCTGCCATGAAACTGCCAGAAGGCATTCTGCTCACCTGCACAAAGGGCAGCCATTGCTGCAGGAAATGCCTCTGGGTGGATGGAGGTCAGAGGCAGGTTGCGGTAAACAAACTTAATTTTGTCAGGATAAGCCGCCAGAAGCTTGGTGTAGACCTCATCGTGCCACTTTTTGCAGAAGGGACATTGATAATCGCTGAACTCGACGATGACAATGGGAGCGTCTTCAGGACCGGTAGCAGGGAAACCATCGACCGGGACATCGTAACGATCGATCTTCAGTTCCTTCGCTGATGTGTTAGTTGCTGTGGTCTGTGCATTGCCATCTGATCTCATTCCCCAGATCACATGGCCGAAAAATATGCCCACGGCAAGAGCTAGGATGGTCATGGTTAGGTAGAGATCCCTCCTGCTAAGCGTGATGACGTTTCCATCGGAAGGACGTGTGGATGTGTTATTAATTTTCATGAAGCCATTGTAGTGCGACTAGCAAGGGGGTGGGGTGGATAATGGTCCAACGGGTTGGAACCGCCTTTCACGATGAACATTGCTTGTAAAGGGAAGGCTGTGCAATCTGTGGATCCACCAAAGCTGCGACGAGTATTACGTGGTTAGGTGTTGCCTGCGATAGTATGCTTGTGCTTTAACTTGATGATTCTATGGTTTATATAGAATGTCATAATTCGTCAGTGTCATTCCGCTTAATTTGCCTTTAATGTGAAATAAATTACAAAACCGCAATTTCCAAGTATTGACCCTGTTTTTTAGATAAGGTATCCTGTCGAACCCTTCACC
>NZ_JBXMTI010000085.1:0-7204 GCF_057083605.1 Candidatus Villigracilis sp.
TTCAACGAACAAACCCCTCTCCCGTCTACCACTCGCTACGCTCGGGTACACGTCCCCCAAGGGGGAGAAGCAATATCTCCTGAAACAAAAGTTGCTTTGCTGCGGAAAATCACCACAATCATCAACCGACCGGCCCCCTTCCCACATCGTCCCCGTAGCGGGATTTGGGAAGGGGGGGATATATCCCATGTACATGCTTCATGTTGTATTCGAGATATCACTTGGTGGACAGGGGTTCATCGCGTCAGAGATATTTAACAACAATGGAAGTTTTTCAGATTGATTATGCGAGTCCGCTTTTTCTAATGTGCAGGTTACAAATCTGTCGGAAGTGGTAGCCGTATATGGCAAAGGTGATTGCCAGAGGAAAGAGTTTTGGCTTACGCAAAAGAGTCCAGCAGAACAGCTTCCAATAGTAAACTCGCTCTTTGTCCAGAATACCCAGACGAACGATTGACCGCAAGAGAGCCAGAAAACGATCAAAGTCGATGGGAGCATTGATCCTGGGTGGCTTGAATTCTTTCAGTAAAGTCTTCACACGGGCATAGTAATTTTTTGAGGAATACAGGGTGTTGATGACGGTTTTATAGCCGTTGTACAACACCTCCTTATTCATCCTGGGAATGATGTTCGTTGTCCCATCTACATTATCACCGGACATGATACCGAGCAGACGACCTTCACGCTTCATCCTCTCATAGAGGCGGGTACCGATGGGGGCCTGCAGGAGGCCGACCATGGCTGTGACAATACCACTTTTCTGAATGAATTCGATCTGGCGCTGGAAAATCGAGGGGGTGTCGCTGTCGAAACCGATGATAAAACCACCCTGGACCTGAATGCCATTGTGCTGGATGCGCTTTATATCCCCGAGCAGATCACGATGCCGGTTCTGTTTCTTGTTGCATTCGGTAAGGCTGTCTTCATCAGGAGTTTCCACTCCGATAAATACGGTATCGAACCCGGCCTCATACATAAGTTTCATCAATTCGTCATCGTCAGCCAGGTTGATCGAAACTTCAGTGCTGAAGCTCAAGCCGCCTTTGCCCTTACGCCACTCGATTAGCGCAGGTAACAATTCCTGTTTGAGATGTTTCTTGTTTCCAATCAGGTTGTCGTCCACGAAGAAAAAAGCTCCCCGCCAGCCAAGGCTGTATAGTCCATCCAGTTCGCGGATGATCTGTTTGGCCGTCTTGACGCGTGGTCGGTGCCCCAAGAGGGCGGTGATATTACAAAATTCGCAATCAAAGGGACAACCGCGCGAATATTGGACCGCCATGGTAGCGTAATGTTTTAAGTCCAGCAGCTCCCACAGCGGTGCAGGTGTTTGATGCAGATCGGGGAATTCGACGGAAGAGTAAATTCGTTTAGCAGAACCCTGCTCGAGGTCCCGCAAGAACGGTGGCAGTGTCAGTTCGGCTTCGTTCAACACAAAATGGTCGACCATATCGAACTGGTCATATTCAGCCGTAAACAGCGGACCACCTGCCACGATCTTCACCCCAATTGCCTTGCAGCGTGCAATGACCTGATGGGTCGATTGGCGTTGAACGGCCATGGCGCTGATCAGGGCAATGTCAGACCAAGCCAGGTCTTTGTCCGTAAGTTTACGGACGTTCAGATCCACCAGGCGTTTCTCCCATGAAGAAGGCAACATGGCCGCAACGGTCAGCAAACCTAACGGCGGCAAGACGGCTTGCTTGTGAATGAACTTTAAGACATGTTTAAAACCCCAGAATGTGTCGGGGAATTCAGGATAGATCAAAAGCACTTTCATTGGGCCCTCCCAGCGGTCTATGCTTGTTGATTAGGTCAATTGTGGAATGATCTAATTTCGATTATAGTCCCGTAGAAGAAAATAGGCGGAATGTAAAATTGACATGGACATCTCCTCTGCAATCTCTTTCCCATCTGCCTCAATTTCGCTTGGAGTTTGACGCTATTTGTTTAACCGCGATTAAAGGGGTTTAGATTACCAATGTCACCCACAGTAACTTTTGTTTTTCCCACTATGTCTTGACGGATTTTCAATAATAAATTTCCGAAAAGCACAACATCTTCATCGCTTCCACCTTTTCCACCGCTGTCTGTAAACATCACCCACTTATCATATGCTTTTATGACATCATCACTGCCGTATAGCAAAACCTGATTTCTCGCCAACATTCTTTGTCTGTCAAATTTTTTGCCCTCTGTTTTTTCATTGTGCATTATAAGAACAGCAGTTTCAGTGAAATCACGTAAAAACTCTGAGTAAGCCGCAATTTTTTGTTCCACAAGTTTTAATTTATATTCCTTATTCCTTTGGATTAGGTAAGGAAGGACGACTCCGAAAACTGCAATCAATGCAACTATGATTTCTTTAAACTGAAGGAGAAGATTGGTGAAAGTGTTCATTAGGTTAAGCTCCAAATTTAGTTAATTTAATCTATCGCCCTGCTCATGTGACATGGGCAGCTTCTCTGCAATCTCTTCCCCAATCCATCCCTCGCTTCGCTCGAATTTTGCTGTTATTTTCTTTTTACGGATGGCTTTTTGTTTTTTCTGCCCTTAATAATATTATGCGAGCTCTCAGAATTAACCCGTGTAATATCCACAATAAATTCTGCGTATTCACTATAGCCCTCTAACAACTCATTTAACCCTTCTTGATCTAAAATGCGAATCGCTTTATATGGCTTGTTCACTAATGGAACTATAGTGGTTACACGGTATTTTGAATCTTCAAATTCATTAAGAGTGCCTTTGTCAATTATTTCTGTTTCTAGTGGTTCATGAACGTAATCTTGCGCAATATATGAAATCTCACGAAGTAATGACAAGCCTATTTCTGTAACTGATTGTGCGTCTTGTTCTCTTATATCCTCACCATGAATTGCTCTGTTACAAATTTGAATTACATTTCTTGTTGGTGCAGAAATGTCTGTAGGGAGAGTGCCATTGCTTTCTAATTTATATACAAGTTGTCCTGCCGATAATGCCTTTTCTTCGTAGCTGTCACTGCGTGATAATCGAAGAAGTTTATTTAAAATCTTTTCCAATTCAATTCTTAACTTTGCAAGAGCAAGCATTGGATCTGATTCGGCTATAGATTTTATACCTTCAATGGTTTTGTCTATTTCAGGCATTTCTGTTGATTCGTCGGTATTTTTGGAGCGTGCTTCAAATTGTTCCTTAATTTTTCTTACTTCTTCTGGATTTACTTCTGCTTCAAAATCGCCAATTTTTATTTTTGTGATTGCTGTTGTGAAAGGGCTTAATAACATAACGACTAAAAGTATTATGGAAATGTTGTCAACTTTAATAACGTCATAGGAAATTGTATGGGCGATTAACATGGCAAGAGCAAGTAGTAAAGTTATCCACCACATGTGAGCGATAAGAAATTTTTTCATGTTACACCACCTTTGCTTGAATCAATATTTCCAGAATAAAAACCTTCCATTGGTGTCTTGGAAAAATCCATCGGGAAATCAGACAGAAATTACCAGTCCGCAGGCTTTGAAAATTGCCCGTCTTTGTCGCTCATCATGTCTGGAAACAAGCTGTTTTTGAGAACGGAACCGCGAATTTTTTGATAAATTGAACATAGGGCAATAACGCCATGCTCGGGTGCTTTTGTGGATTGAGCAATCCGACAGGTTTTCCGAATTCTTGTGTGACAACCTGAATAGGCATAAGTAAATCCGAATCATTTGAAACAACTACCGCGAGTTCATAATCATTTCTGAAACCATCCATCAACAAATGCGTGGCAATATTAACGTCTGAACCCTTTTCTTCTGTTTTGATGACTTTGGCATAACCACTGCCAATCGGGGAAAGCGGCATACTTACTTCATGCGAAAGAAAAGTGCCTAAAATGATTTCAAGGTTTGGAATGGTTTGCAGAGCGCGCAAGAATGCTCGTTGGCGCAAAGGTTGGTCAGGGTCATTCGGGCGGGCTTCAACGAGCGCAGTGAAATACTTGATACGGTGTATCTGGTCGTAGGGGAGAAGTAAACTGCACATCTTTCCTACATCCAACCAATGGTAGGATGTGCCTTTGATACAGCCGTAATAAAAGTTGAAGCCGTCAATGTAAATATTTATTTTCATAAGCCCTTAAACACAGAGACCGCCGTGAGGCGGTCTCGCACCAGGTTCGCCGAAGCTACTACTGGGGGATATGCCTCTATTATCGCCAGAAATAGCGATGCTGTCAAGCAAACATTTTTTCTATTTTACTCGAATTGTTTCGCCATCCGTTATCCGTGAATCCATTACAAAGTCCGTTTACCTAATCAACAGTCAATGTCTTGGACAAATTCCTCGGGAAATCAGGATCAAACCCTCTCATCACACTCATGTGATACGAAAGCAACTGCAACGGCAACACACCAAGCAAAGCAGAAATCTGCGCATCTGATTTAGGAATAACCACTAGATCATCGCCGTTGGCGCGCAGGCGGGAGTCCTCTTCGGCGATGGTGATCGTGCGTGCGCCGCGGACTTTCACTTCATTGATGCCGCTGATGATGAGCGGTACATCGTTCGGTCCCGCGCAGAAGATGATCGGGAATCCCTTGCTCACCGCGGAGAGCGGTCCGTGTTTGAACTCAGTCGAGAGCATGCCTTCGCAATGGGCATAAGTAATTTCTTTTAATTTCAACGCGCCTTCCAAAGCGATCGGGTAGGTCGCGCCGTAGCCGAGACAGTACATGTCGTTCCACTCGTTGATGTCTTTCGCAATCGCTTCGATCTGTGGTCCGACCATCTCAATCGTCTGCTCCATCAATTCAGGGATACGGTCAATCATTCGCCCAGCTCCGCTGGTCGAGTAGCCGCGCTGATCTTCGCGCGGCGTATCGAGACCAAGGGGCGTATCAAGACCCGCCATCCGATACGCCAGATACAGGAACGTCACGACCTGGTTGGTAAATGTCTTCGTGGCGGGCACGCTGATTTCGTAGCCGCAGCACAGGGGTAGACAGAACGAAGTCGCCTTCGTCAGCGTGGAGCCCACCACGTTCGCCAATCCAAAACAAGCCATGCCGCGCTTCTCGGCGGCTTCCAACGCATTGAGCACATCCTTGGTCTCGCCCGATTGGCTGACGAAAATCCCCACGTCTTCATATCCAACCGCGGGCGCGTATTGCGCGATGAACTGCGGCGCAAGCACGGGGATCGCGGTGAGCCCCGCCAGTTGCGCGATGTACACCGAGCCCACCGCCGCGGCGTGATAACTCGTGCCGCATCCGATCAAATACAGATGACGCGCGTTCTTCATCTTTTCGACCAACGGTTGCACATCGGGACTGCCGTCCAGTAAGTGGATTAACTCACGGGCGACTTGTGCCTGCTCGTGGATTTCCTTCAACATAAAATGCGGATACCCGCCCTTCTGCACCGCATCCATCGACTCGGTAACTGTTTCTGGCATTCGGATGATTTGTTTGCCATCTTTGACAGAGCGCACTTCCACATGGTCCGCCCACAACGTCACGATCTCCCCATCCTGCGGGCGGATGACGTCCCGTGTCAACGGCAAGATCGAAGGCAGGTCAGACGAAAGACAAGTGAAGCCATCGCCAATGCCGATCACCATGCCCGACCCTTTTTTGAACGCATAGAGTTTGTCATCATTCGCGCGCCCGATGACAAAGGCATAATCGCCCTGCAAGTCACCATACGCCAAACGGATCGCGTCAATGAATTCGTATCCGCGCTTGATATATCGTTCCACCGCGTGGACACAAGTCTCGCCATCATTCTGCGAACGGACGGTCATGCCCTCCGCCATGAATTCCAGACGCAGTTCCACGTTGTTTACCACGTTACCATTATGTGCGCCGACCATGTCACCATCCGAATCCAAATGTGGCTGTGAATTAACTTGCGAAGGCTCACCGAATGTGGCCCAACGCAATTGCGTAATCCCGCGTTGCCCGCGCATTTCCGCGATGTTATATTTCGCCGCCACCGAATCTACTTTACCAGTATCTTTGCGCAGATCGATCTTGCCATTATTCAACGTCGCCGCGCCGACCGAGTCATAGCCGCGATAAGTTAATCTCTCTGCGGCGGCGATCAAAATTGGCCCGAGTGTTTCTTCTTTATTTGAAACGTATCCGAAAATTCCACACATTTTATATTTATCTCCTGTTTTTTATGCCTCGGTGGTTGAGTAGGGGCGGGGTTTTCCCGCCCTGTATCGAAACCACCAGTAATTTGAAGTACCCTTGTTATGTGGTGGTTTCGGTGCTCAACCACCGGTGTATTCATCTGCTTTTAAACATCACCCCGGTTATTTTTTTATCCTCTGGTAAACCTTCAAACCAGCGCCCAGGGACAGAATCAACGCCCCTACCGCAAGTCCGATGATAAGGAGGTAAACGACAGCCATCCGAGTGTAAGCATACACTTCATATTGCCAGGACCAAACCTCCCCGTTTTCCAACAGGACCACTTCAAAATAATAATTCGACTCTGCGTAGACGCAACTTTCTTTGACCCATGATATTACCTTCCCTGGTGGAGAGGCTACCGAGTAATTCGAGTCATGCGGGACACAATAGTAACCAAGCGACGGGGTCCCGGATGGTTCGGTCACTTTTTTCCAAGGCTGTTTCTCGCCGTAAGTGTATTCGTATAAATTCCCATCTGTTGTCTGCCCAAGGACTTCGCCCGCCTCTCCCAGCCTGAGCAGGGAAAATGCTTCGGGCGGTGGTTCCTGCTTCCACTTCTGTGTGTTTCGCGGATGTCCCAGTGCAAAGTATGCCCACACGCAGAGGATGATTATCCACAAACCACCTAAAATAAGCAGCCAATTTGAAATTTTTTTTATCATCATCGTCCTGGGTAAATCAATATTGTCATGCCATTAAGATTCATTTGAACGCTTCAGGATTATATTCGATTGCCAGATATAAGGCAGAGGATTTAACTCATATGGTAAGAAGTACCATCATCCATGCGTTCTGAAAAAAGAAGGAGAAATTTATGTCCGTTCGTGGCGCTTCAAAACAAATTATTGATATCTTACTCACATGGGAAGGGATGGAGTCTCACCCTCACCGTTTTGGCGGCACGGAGTTTCGAATCGGCAAGCGCGAGATCGGTCATATCCATGGAGACTCTCTTGTGGATATTCCTTTCCCGAAGAAGGTGCGTGATGAAATCGTCGCGGCAGGGGAGGCACAGCCGCATCACATTTTGCCTGAAA
>NZ_JBXMTI010000086.1:0-17336 GCF_057083605.1 Candidatus Villigracilis sp.
TGCACGTTTCGACTGAGCCCTTACGCAGCGTTCCCGGATACGCGTTCCCGTTCACTGAACAAACATAGCGTACCCAAAAACGTGCCCGATTGCAATCCGTCGATCGCTCTTTCATGCTAACACCTGACAATGTGAACGATTTCCCATAAATATCACCCGCCTCTTCCTTGATTTCAAGTGATTGCTGGTAGAACTTTAAGGCATCTTCTAGTTTGCTGCGTCTTTGAAAATTGTCTGCAATATTATGTAATACAACAGATTTATCCAAAAGATTGCCCGATTCTTTTGTGGTTGCTAGTGCTTGTTGATGGTACTTCATGGCTTCATCTAGATCGCCGCGTAAAGTGTGGATATTTGCTATGTCATTCAGTGTGGCTGCCTTACCCTGCAGATTGTGTAATTGGTTATGAATTTCAAGTGATTGTTGATAGAGACTTAATGCATTTTCCAGATCGCCATGTATTCTGTGTATGTTAGCCATTTCATGTAACACACCCGACCTACCTTTTGGAATATCTACTTCATCAGAGAGTTTAAGCATCTGTTGGTACAACTGCATTGCACCTTCCAAATCACCGCGTATCACATAGATGTCAGCCAAGGCAAACAATGTGTTGGATTTCCCTTTCAGATCGCCTAAGTCCTCACATATTTCCAGCAATTTTTGATACAACCACATTGCTCCATCCAAATCACCAAAATGCTTCTGGATAAAAGCAGTATTGTACATTAGATCGGTAGTTTCCTCGTCAACCTTATACATACATGCTTTTAACATATCGGGAATAGAATAACGGACAACAGCAGATAGCAAAGAATCGGAGTAGATTCCCCTATGTTCGGTAACAGGAGAAGCGCGACTTGCCAGTTCACACATTGCACGCCAATGCATTTCTTGTGTAATTGGCAACTCCTCCGTCGCTAAGTATGTCGCGGCGAATTGAATCAGGGCTGGATGAAGTCTAAAAACATAAAGGTTTTCATCTGTTAATGGCAAAGCTAACCGCTCTAATAAACCACGTTCCCAAAGCGTATGCAATGTACTATTTGCCCGTATGAGCATGGCGTTATTTTCTTCTTCGTTCTCGTGTCACTTATTTTCCACCACAGGTGCGACGGTAAAATCTACAAAGAATGCAGTAAAAATACTCAACCTCGCAAACGCAGTTTGTAACCTTTTACCATCTTCATTCTTCGGCAAATTGTCCATCGAGAAAGCAAAACACGCGCCCAAACTTTCATGGCGTTGTTGTTCGCTCCACTGGTCGCTGGCTTTGGGTAAGAAGGTTTGTAGTTTTTCGATGAATTGTTCCAGTGTTAAACCCGCCTGCTCTTCAAAGATCGGCGCGAGCAGGCGCAGGGCAAGCGGGTGTCCGCCTACTGCCGCGCTGAGTCTTTCCAAGCCTGCTTCGTTCAAGGCATCCTTGCGCGTGCTGACGTTTTCATAAAACAACGCGCCGCCCATCGCGTCTTCCAAGCCGTAAGTTTCTTCGATGTGCTCGCCAGGTAGGTTGGTCTTCTCGCGGCTGGTGACGCACAAGGTCACGCCTTCGGCAGGCAAACTCTTGAAGAAGGCGTATAAACTTTTTGCAGTTCCTTTTGTGGCGCCATCGTTCAGGGCATGGTTGAGCGTTTCAAAGTTATCCAATCCCAACAACGTACGCTTACTCGTCAACGCGTTCCGCACCAGCGCTTCGCGTTCCTTCGTGTCATTGGCGCAGGGCGAAGGCAAACCTAAAAAGCGTTCGATCCGTCCCAGCACGCTTTCCAGCGAGGGCAGTGGATCCAGCCCGATGGCGAGAGTCAACTCAAAGGACGGGGCGAAGCGCAGGAGCGCCTGCCAGAGCAGGGCGGTCTTGCCGATCCCGCCTGCGCCGTGCAGGGTCACCGTCAGCGGTTTCTTATCTTCGAGCAGGCGCGTGCCAATGCGCATCAACTCGCGCTGGCGTCCGATCAATCCGCTGGCAGGGGAGGGCAGGTCGCTCACATCGGCGGGACGGAACAGGCTCACGGTCTGCGCGCCCGAACTGTGCCAAACCAATTTTCCCACTTCATCGGGGTGCGCCGCGTACAGCGCGATCATGCCGACGAAAAATTCGTTCTCGCGCTTCACCGCGCGCCGCGCCTGCCGCGCCGCCTCGGGGACGGCGTGTCCGTGCGCGAGATAGTTGTAGAACTGTCCGCTGATGTTCGGCGCAAACGGATCGGGGAGATTGAACTGCATCCCCAACGCAAACGGGACTCCCGCCTTCGCCAATTCCCGCGCCAGATTGGAAAACTCGGTTCGTTCTGGGACTGCGGACTGGCACGCGCTCAAGAAGCCGATCCACGCCTTATCTTTGATCTCTCTCACGAACTCCCGCGCCTCCAGCGGATTCGACGCCCCGTTCTCGCGCTCGAATAACAGGATCGCTCCATTCTTCGTTGCCGCGCCGTGACCTGAGAAATGCGCGATCGTCCCATTTTGGAATCTCGCCATCACGCTTTGCACAGCTTCGGGCGTCGCGGGTCTCAACTCGATCATGTCGAACGGCGCATTGCTTTTCTCGATCAGACTTTTCATCTCCCGCCATTCGCCTTCCACATCCAACGCGCGCATCGGCTCGCCGCTCAAATCCACCAGCGGGTTGGCAGGGATGAACAACAACGGCACACGCTCCACTTCATTTTTCTTCTCTGGCAACGCGCGCACGAAGGCACAATCCTCCACTACATATTCTTCTTTGGCTTTGTTGTACCCGTACTCCCACGCCACACCGTCTAACTCTGACGATTCCAACACTAGCACGATCGTCCGCTCGGATTGTTTGGAGAGCCCATCGAACTCCGCCCGAGCTGGCGAATCATCCCTGAATAACGCGTTGAACAACTTCTCGCCGTGAATGCGCGGGTTATCGAAAAAGTCCTTCCATTCTTTCTCTGATTGACTCAAATCAAACAAGGAAAATTGGTGGCTTTCTTTTCCATTAACGCGCACGCTGACTTGATGGTCGGTGAGGGTGAGGTGGAGGGTGAGCATGAGTTTTATCCCAATTCGGTGGTTGAGTAGCCCCGTGCTCGTCGGGGCGTATCGAAACCACCAGTAAATGAAAAGTACTCCATTGCGTGGTGGTTTCGATACGCCTTTCGCAAGAGCGGCTCAAGGCTACTCAACACCACCAGGATGCGTCAAATTCTAAAAATCAAAATATCCAACGCCGCAAAGAGCATTAGCAAGATCCCCAGGCCGAAGGCCCATGCTGCGGTATTGAGTGCACTGCGTTTTGTCTCAAGCATTTGCTGTAGAATGTTCCGCTTCTCGGTCAGGTTCGCACGCGAATATGCATATCGTTTTGGGGATACTGCACGCAAGGCATAAAATAACGCGGCAAAGAAAGCAAGCAGGGCGCCTGCGCCAATCCATTTGACCTCGACGAATCCCAAATAGCTTGGCACATCCTTGAAGGCCAATAATCCAAAGAAAGCGCCAAGTAATGTTGTGGAAAGCGTGATGATTTGCCTCGCCGCATCTTCGAGTGTTTTCAATGAGCCGGCTTCCATCTCGTCGAATAATTTATCCAGCCGCTCATCCTCTGGCGACAGGGGAGTGGCTTCTACAAAGATTTCATCGTCCTTGTTTTGTTTGCCTTTTCTAGCCATCGTTTCCCCCAGTCACTTTGAATTTGAATCTTTGCCCGCACGTTTCGCAGGTCACTTCAAATTCCTCCGTCTTTACATCCATTGCGCTTTCGCGGTAGATCATTATCTTGTCCAGTGTGGAGCCCTTCTTCTTTAACTCCGCAAGGTCATATCGATTCGTGTGTTGACATTTCATATTCGTACATTTCGTATTCACAAACGGCGGCATATCATCCTCCTGAAAATTACTCCCGCTGAAAGACCATCATTGCGCCTATTGTACATCCTAGGAGTGGGATATGGAATGGGGTAGGGGAGATGAAAAGATTGCAGCGGAAGAAGCAAGAATTATACAGACGTATTCTCAACTCATCTTTTTGCATTATATTTTCCAGTATCAACCTACAACTTTCAACTAGTGAAGAAATGTTGGCAGGGGAGAGGGCTGACCGACTCCCAAACTTTGCCCTTGACTTTCTCTTTATCATTCGATATAATTTACAGTACATGGAATGATATGAAAACTGAAATAAACCACTTTCTGGACACCTTTGACCGTTCTCCCAAGACTATCTTCGCATATCGAAACGCTCTGGCGCAGTTCACGCGCGTGGTTGGCGAAGACGCTGAGTTGAATACAGAGACGTACATCAAGTTCCTAACTTCGCTCAAATCAAAGTCCCCTTCCACACAACGAGTTTACAGGACGGCAGTGCGAAAATTCTACACATTTTGCAAGGCTGGCAATCCTGCTGAGTTGGAGGAAGCCGATGAACATTACACCCGCAGGCCCGGCAAACGTATTGTTAATTTCAACCGCGAGGCTGTGGAGAAAGTTATCGAGCATTGCACCTCATTGAGCGGCGATCTTGAATCTCTGCGTGACCGTGCATTTGTATTGACTCTGGTGGATACAGGCTTACGGATATCAGAAGCCTGCGCGCTCAAACGTAGTGACATCGATTGGATGGAAGCACGAGCTATTATCATTGGCAAAGGTGATAAACAAGCTGTAATTCGGTTCTCGAACCGTTCCATCGAATCTTTGAAGGCTTACCTACACGCACGTTCAGTTGTTGATCCGAATTCTCGCACTCCGCTTGGCTCGCAACCGCTTTTTGCCCGGCATGATATTCGCGCCAGCAAAAAGGTCCGCCCTATTACAGCTGGAGGTATGTGGAAAGCCATCAAGGCACGCATTGAAGATGCTGGAGTGGAACGAAGTTCTGTTCGGATACATGACTTCCGCCATTATTTTGTCACAATGACATACCTGGCTAAGGGAGATCTAAAACTTTCTCAGGAACTTGCCCGCCACGAAAGTATCACCACGACAAATCGTTATGCTCACTTCGGTAGCGAAACCGATCAAGCATATGATGAAATCTTCAACAAGAGGTCATGATGATCGAAATAACTTTCAGAGAATTCTATGAATACAAATATCATGAAGATGGTTTTCGTGGGCTCTATGTTATGAAGAATGGTCTCGATGAAGTGCTTTATGTCGGTGTATCCAACCAAAACATTTGGAATCGATGGTTTGGCTGGAATGGTCACGTCATGGGAGATCATAGATTCATGATTGGGCAAAGTGAAGTCGGTCAAAAAGTCGTAGATCAATTGCCAGCTTCTTGGCACTGGAAAATCCAATTATGGACACTTGATGATTGTCTTGCACTTTGCGCGGATGAACTGAATCCAGACGGAAGATATGACATCAAATATCTTGAACCATTCGTGATTCAAAAACTTCGCCCTAGTTTGAATGTGATTTACAACCTAAACCCCAGCGTCGACAGTACGTCGAAAAGTGAAAAAGAGAAACAGCGAGAAGCAATATTGGATGAAGTCTACCGGGATGTCTTTGATAAGAAAAAGAAATAGCTTCCTCCCCACTGAAACAAAAGAGACTGTCAATTCAAAAGTGACAGCCTCTTCCATCCACATATTTACTTTATCGCCTGCGGTTCACCGAAAATAAAATTATCCATCACGGCTACATCCACATCCCCTTCCCCATCGTTGGGGCCCAGTGCGCCTGTACCGTATTTAACTTCCACGCGGTAGACGATGGCTTCATCAAACGCAACGCCGAGGAATGATAGTCCATTATCAGCGATTGGCGTTTCAAAACTTCCCAGCGAATTACCGTCTACATCAAAATATTCAAACGCAGTATGAGTTGTGTCTACGTCAGTGTAAACTGCGCCAAAGCCGCGGATGGTTGCGGGAATATTAGTGCCGGGCACGAAGAAGGTCATTACGACCAAATTGCTTCCAAGCGGCGAGAACAAACGCTCCTCGCTGAATGCCTTGAAGATATCTACATATTGCGGATTGATATTTCCAAAGCGAGGCAATGTGCCAGTAGGGTTATCGCTGTCGGCACTGACCATCATTCCCTCGCCGGGCGTATTCAAAACGATTCCACGAGCGCGAGGCGCTTCAGGGCCGTTGAAAAAATCGGGGACATAGAAAGCGGGCGCTGAGAGCTCATCCGACAGGCCATCCCAATTGATCTCACGATAACCATCAGGGCCTTTCGTGCCAGGGCTGTCGCCATTGTTTGCACCCAATAATGCGCGATATTGTTCCACTGCACTGGTAATATCGCCTGTGCCTGTTATAACCTGCGGTTCAGATGAACCACCACACGAAGATATTAAAAGGGTTGTAATCAAAACAATAAAAATTCTTCTGTACATGGTATTTGATCTCCTCATCATAGTGCTTTAACATAAATGTTTGAATATATTATACGTATCCAACAAAATTTCGCCACTAACTTTGGTAGGGCAAATTTGATGACTTTGGTGAGGAAGAAACCGACTATTTCACGATCTTCTCGCTTCTCTGCTCGACATATACCTGGTACGCCCGCAAAAGAGTTTTTGTCCACGCCCCCACCCTCCCCTGCCCCACTGGCTTGTTGTCAATAGAAATGATCGGCACCACACCCCGCGAACTGGATGTGAGAAAGGCTTCTTCAAATTTTTCATCTAAACGCGGAGCACGATATTCAATCGACATCCCCTGCCCTTTTGCAATGCTCAATACCGCCTTGCGCGTTACGCCTGCCAGAATCCCACGATTTGCGGTGACGAGTTTTACGTTGTTCACAGCGACGGGATAAGAGAAGGCATAAAAGTTGGATGTCATACCTTCCAATATCTTTCCGCTTTTCGTCAATAAAACTTCAAATATATCTTTGCTCAACAGCTTTCGCTGGCCTGTGCTTTCAGAGATAAAGCCTGTGTCTTTGATGCGCGGATCATGCCTGGCAATCACGGAGGTGATCACATGCACGCCGTTTGCATAAACTGTCTCAGGTAATGGCGTGAACTTCTGCGCGCAAACGAAAATTTCAGCAGAGTCTTTGGTTAAAATTAAACGCACCCGTGATTCACCTGGTAAATTCAGTTTTACAATTTGTGCGATCCGCTCTCGTAATATTTTTTCATCAACGGATGGGTGCAGTTTCATTTCTTTTGCGGGGATGTATAACCTATCCAAATGCGCTTGCAGATCAAGGACTCTCGTCCCATGTGCGAGGGTGCTAAAGGTTGTGTAAAAGCCCTGGGGCAACGAAGCAGTTACCAGGTCCAGGGTTGAGGCGTTTGTCTTAATTGGAATATTTTCATGCGGCGTAATTTGAAACGCAGAAATCGTCATATCATCATTATACATACACGTCCACATTTAACAAAAATACTACATGATGACATATAATCACCCACTATCATATGGCCAATAAAAAGCCCAGTTACCAGCAAGCTTCACAACTCACAGCCAAAGACCTGCGGACGGTGGCAAAGACTATTTCTGTGCAGCAGTTGGCGCGCCTTTCGCTGCCCGAAGTGGAAGCGGTTGTGGATTTGATCTCAAAGATCGTGCCGGCGGGCAATGTGCCAGGCATGATCCTAAGTGGGCTATCCCGATTGCCTGGCCGGCGTATTCCCATTCAAAAGATGCAGCAGGATGTGAACGCCCTGTTCAGCGGTGTGGAACAAATCCTTGACCAGGCCATGTATGGTGCGTTTTTTGCAGGACCCGCCGCTATTATTTGGGGATATCAAAACCTGCTCAAGCTGGCAGGCAAAGACCTGGAAGCTGCCTTCCCTGAAGGTGCATGGCAATTTTATGCGGGCTATGCCTTGCGTGAAGATACAGCCCGCCATACCAATGAGACACATGGTTTCGATACACTCCTGCGACAGCATGATATTCACCTGAGCGCGGTAGACCGCCTGACTGCGTGGTTTATGGCGGCTGTGACTTGTTTGCATCAGTACGACGCCTTGCTTGAAAATGAATGGCGGGAACGGGTTTCGATCTCGCTGTTGGAGGGTGCGCTCCATGAAAATGTACGGAGCAAACAAATCTATCGTAAATGGGAGTTGACTCGGCCCTATCGCCGCGAAGAGGATGCAGCCAAGTATGATTACCCAAGTTATCGCCGTTTGAAGTTGGAACAGTTTCTAAAAGAAAAACTACAAAGTCTGACTCCATCCATGCGCGAAGCCTGGGAAGCTAAACTTAAAACAGCCGCACAAAAGGATCTCGGTGCGTATCAACGCCAAATGTCCATTCTCGCATATTTGGAGCCTGGGCTATATGGTGAAACGAGAGTTCCCTTCAACCTGGCAGAGGCACAAATCGGAATTATTTTTCAGAACAGTTATTATCTCCTGCCGGTCTGTGAACAAGGCTCAAATAGGCCTCTGGATGTAATGAACGCTCGTGCGCAGATCGCTGCATTGCTGGCTTCTCCATCTTCGTCGCCCGCGCAGTTGTCTTCCCTGGCGAAAGTGAAACGTTCATCCTTACCAGGCTTGCGGACAAAGCTAGGCCCCATGCTGGTCAACAACATGGATAACCTGCGTTTTGCGCCCATCCTTATTTCTGCGGATGCACGGTCACGCTCCTTGCCTCTCTCTGAGCTGCGTCAGACCGAACGCGGAATAGGCTCTCATGCCCTGACAATATTTGATACCGGCGAAAGCATGGTCTTTGATCAGTCTCATATCTTTTTTGATGGCGCCTGGGGAACTGCCTTATCCGAGATCATGACCAACGAGGCGCTTTCCTGGGCGCGCTATCTCAGCCTGCTCCCCTCCCCCACAGCAGCGGGGATGTGCATCTACACTTCGCTTGCGCTTCAATTACAGCCAGAAGAACTTGAGCTTGTTCAACAGGCTCCTCACATTTCACCGGAAGCCGGCGCAGAGACAGACCGTGTGGATATTAAGGCTTGTCTCTCCCTGCGGAAACAACTGAAGCAAAGGAATGATCAAATCCAGTTGACCGTCAACGATCTGCTGGTTCTGTATCGTGCCATCCACGCGGCTACTTATAGGCCATCGGACAAATTGCTGGCCGAGATCAACCAATTAGCTGATATGAAACCCAAGATCGCAGCCACCCTGCGTCAGTTGGTGGAAGAGGCGAGCCGCACCAACCCTGCGATTCTGATTCCGATGGATGCCAGCCTCAAGGTCCCGTACGAACGGATTTATCCGCTTAATGTGGAAGTGCCGCTTGTGGAATTAAATCTGCTTGGCTTGCATTCACAAACGCTCAAGATGTTGGATGCCTATGAGGCATCTACCGAAGATCGCGCTGCCATGTATGCCAGCTTTGACCATTTGCAAAGGTTATATCTGGCCTCTCTGGCTGGTTTTGGCGCCCTCCTGGCACGCGCAAAAGATATTGCCATTCAAGGCCAAAGCGCCAGCGTGGGCGCGATAAAATTGCTGGCGCATCTCCCCCTCCCGTTACAGAGGCTATTGGATAAAATTCCTGAACGATTTGAGTTATTGAATAACCTGCTCAAGGGCCGTGAAGTCTTTTCAAATGCTGGCGCGGTTTCGCCAGCCAGCACGTTGACCCGCTTCATGACAGCCAAGGACGATAACGCCCAAAAGCAGCTTGCCTGGGGCGTAATGACGGATGCGAATGCCATCATGCGCATTCACTTGCGTGACTTTCGCCCTCACGTGGCCGTGCTGCTTTCAATTAGCAGAATAGACCTGGCCAACCTGATCACCCAGGATTATTTGAATGCATATGCCGAAGGATTCAATAATTATATTCGCGATCTTTCCCGTATTTCAAGTGCAAATAGAATGACCATGCCCACATCCAAGACCAGAAAGCGCAGCTAAAACAATAGATGAAAGATCCATTGATCGGACAGCAATTTGCGAACTATCGCATCGAACGACTCCTTGGGCAGGGTGGCATGGCTACGGTTTATTTTGGGCAGGATGTTAAACTACAGCGCCCCGTGGCTATAAAATTTATAGACAGGCGCT
The DNA here is from genome assembly GCF_057083605.1 of Candidatus Villigracilis sp. Classification (NCBI taxonomy): domain Bacteria; kingdom Bacillati; phylum Chloroflexota; class Anaerolineae; order Anaerolineales; family Candidatus Villigracilaceae; genus Candidatus Villigracilis; species Candidatus Villigracilis sp. The sequence continues at coordinate 9,936 of NZ_JBXMTI010000086.1, forward strand.
ATAAAAATAATCCTGTTTATGCCAGCCGCTTTGTCAATGAAGCGCGCATGATGGCAAACTGGCGCCATGAAAATATCATCCAAATTTATTACGCCGACGACGCACAGGGTTATTCCTACTACGCAATGGAGTATGTGGATGGAGAAGACCTCGACAAGGTCATGTCGCTTTACGAGGAGGATGGCGAGCTAATGCCGATGACTGATGTACTGCGCATCGGCAATGCCGTTGCCGGCGCATTGGATTATGCACATCAGCAGGGCGTTATCCACCGTGATATCAAACCTTCCAATATTTTGATCGCAAAAGATGGGCGCGTGATGCTTGGAGATTTTGGTCTCGCGCTGGATGTACGTGATGGCTCGATGGGAAGCATTTTCGGTACACCTCATTACATTTCGCCCGAGCAGGCCCGCCGTTCGGCTGACGCGGTTCCGCAATCTGATCTGTATTCGCTTGGCATTATCCTATATGAAATCCTGACGGGCTCGGTTCCATTCAACGACCCGTCACCTGCCAGCATTGCATTGCAGCATATCTCTGAGCCGCCGCCATCGCCTCGCACCTTCAACCCGGAGATCAGCCCTGCAGTTGAAACTGTCATTCTCAAAGCTCTGGATAAAGACCCGAAGAATCGTTATCAATCGGGCGCAAAATTAATGTCTGCGCTTGAGGAGGCAGTAAACCCAAAAGGCGCTTCGAAAAAGATGTCGTTGCCGCCGCTTCCAGTTGGCGTGCCAACCATCCATAGAAGCGACAAATCCCTGGAGCAGATCAGCAAACGTGCTGCGCCGAAAGCCAACGCAGTTGATATAGATCGGCCTGCCATTGTGAAAGCCGGCACTCAGCCTCGCAGGAAAAATGTTGGGTACATAATTCTGGCATTATTCTTTTTTGGGATTGGAGGCTGGTACTTCACGAAGAACGGATTCTTGCCGACCACCTTTTTGCCCGCCCAAACATTTACATCCCCGCCTCTCACTTCGACTGCTGTGCCTGCTCTGCCAACCCAAACATTGACCGTACTCTCGGCCACTTTAACCTCTGTGCCTGCAACAGCAACTCTGGAATCATTTACGCCCACCCCTAAACCATTACCTATATCAACACAAGTGCAAGCGGGAGCATCCACCGCGCTGCCGATTGGCCCGGTTCCCACCATCAAATATCCTGACGGCTATCACTTCACTCTATATTGGAACGAGACAAGTTTCTACATGCTGAACAGTTCAAAAGTGCGGCGCACACTTTCAGCATTCTCCTTTGAACGCCTCGATGGAGATGGCCTGCCAATGGACATCTTCGTAGGCTATCACTGGGAAACAAAAAGGATCGATTATCTTCCATCCAAGTTATGTGTTGGCATCACACTCTATGAAGACCAAGACCCTCCATACCTAAACCCGCCAGAGTGCGCTTCCGGGTATTTGAGTACCTACCAGCCTCTCAAAGAGAATGCCTCGGGCATGGTGTTTTGGAATGAAAGGGAGGGCTCCACACAATTCCGCGTATTATGGCTGGGTGAGGAAATAGTACGCTGCGAGATCAGCGCTGGCACTTGTGATATTTATCTCCCGCAATAAGACAATGTGATAAGTGTAGGTCGGATTGGCAATCCGACTTACGGACGCCCCATATAAAGAGCTTCTATTTTTAAGACCAAATAGGAAGCAGACAGACACTAATGCTTAATGTAAGCTGCTACCTTGAAATAAAGAGAAACGTGTCACCCTCCCGAAGAGTCTGCGTTCGCGGTGTCAGAGATGCTCACCGCACTGGCGTACGGCGCAAGTGTCAGGGCACACCGCCCTACGTTCGGTGCAGGGAAGAGCGCACCGAAGCATGACACAACAATGATGGGCGAGAGCGAAAGGAAAGAAGGCTTCATGCAGATATTTTTCAGGCGCAAAAGACAAGTCGAACCCGTAGTCCCCAACCTTGGCAGTATTACCTTATCCCTGCTCGAAGGCGACCCATCCATCCCTTTTACCATCAAGCAGGTCAATGACCTTCCTGAAAATATCAAAAGGCGTGTATACCGTAATTTGGTTCCCCCTGCCCTGCTCACCCGCTTTAACATCAATCCAATTACCTGGCTGGGTACAGGAAAAGTGCCGCTTGTATTCTTAAATGCTGTTGCAGGCACGGAAAAAGTATTTATATCCGCCAGGATTTCCCCCTCCCCATCAGATGAATTCTTTGCCCTCGAACTTGCCGATAATATGCTGAACGGCATCGAGTTAAATCTTCTTTTGCTGAATGACCCAGCTTCCGCCCGCTTTGGAACGGATATAGACGAACAAGGTAACCCAACCATGTTTGGTACTTTGAAGCGGAATTTAAACGAAGAAATGCGTGCAAAGGAAGCAGGTTTGGCTCCTGCGCAGGTTAGGAATAGTCTCTCGGCCTCCAGGCTTGTTTTAGATCAGGTGGATGCCTTTCTCGCCACCATGGGACATCAGGCTTATTTTCTCGAGCCCTTATCCTACGCATCAGCCTGGGTATTTGAAAAGCGCGGATTTGCCTATGTGCGCGGGCATAAATTGATGGATGATATCAACCGGGAGTTTCAAGTGGGCGGGCAATTACATACAGCGCTGAATAACTCTTCGCCATTCCGGCAGCGGGACCAATGGAATACGGTACGCGGACGCGCATGGGCGATCCATGACGGCATTCTTGAAGTATTGAATACGAACTGGGATAAATTGCGCATGGTAAAACAAGTAGGCAAACTGGCCGGGGTGGAAACATTCCCTAATTCAACATACTAGCGGCGCACAGGAGCATATTGTGACACAATCTCATCAAATCACGCTTTCTGCTGAACTTGAATCACTACCAACCTTCCGCAACCTCGTCAAAACAGCCTGCCAAAATGTGGAGGGGCTCAGCGAACAGACCATGTACGACATTCAACTCGCTGTAGATGAGGTTTGCACGAACATCATTACCCATGGTTATGAAGGGATGGACCCGGGTTCAATCATCCTGGGCGTGGAAGTGGAGTCAGATCGCGTGGTGGTCTCCATTACCGATTTTGGTCATCCTTTTGAACCTGCCGAGCCGCCTGCGCCGGACCTGGCTGCGGAACTGGATGATCGAGAATCTGGCGGGCTTGGTCTATTCTTTGTATTTATGTCAGTTGATGATATAAACTATGAAAGTTCCGAAACTGGCAATATCACCAGGCTTATAAAAAAATATTAATCAAGCTAGGCTTAAAGACAAACAACTAAACGAGGAGAAGAGATATGGAAATCACTATCACAACAGGGGCGATTGACCTGATCGCCATAGACGGCACCATAGATGCTTTAACATCACCCCAATTGATCACTATGATCAATGCGCACATTCATGATGGACATCCCAATGTCATCGCTGATTTTAGTAAGGTTGAATTTATGAGCAGCGCTGGCCTGCGTGCCATACTCGCCAGTGTTAAGGAAGCGCGTGCGGCCGGCGGAGACTTTCGCCTGGCTTCGCCTCAGCCTGGAATAGATAAGGTGTTAAAAATGGCTGGCTTTCACAATATCGTTAAAGTATTCGCAACCGTGGATGAAGCCATCGCAAGTTTTGAAGGCTAAAAGGCATGACTAAAAAACCGCGCCTCGCTCTGGTGGTTGGTTCGGGCTCTGTCAAATGCGCTGCCGCTTTGGGTCTGTGGAAAGTTTTGGGCCGTGAGGGCATTCCGATTGACATGTTGGTTGGGTGCAGCGGCGGAAGTCTTTATGCCTCCACCATGGCGCTTGGGTTTTCACTGGATGAATGTGTTCAGTACACAAAAACGCTGTGGAATGAAAAAGTTACCGTACAGAAAAACTGGCCCGCCTTGTTAAGCGTAATATTTCCAAAATTATTCAAGTTTGGTCCCAGTTTTGGCATGGTGTCTGATAAACAGATGCTGGCAAACCTGAATCAGGTCTTTGGGAACAAGACATTTGCGGATGCAAAAATTCCGCTAACAATCATGACCACGGATTTTTATACAGGTGAACAGGCCCCGCTTACCGAAGGCAGGGTCGTGGATGCCATCCGCGCAAGTATTGCTATTCCATTTATCTGGTCGGCTTATCGAGTCGGTGAGCGGACATTGATCGATGGTGCCGCATCCAACCCCATGCCTGTGGATGTAGCCATCAAGGAGGGTGCTGATGTGATCCTGGCCATGGGTTTTCAAGCGCCCCTGCCAAGCAAGGTGAAGTCCATCAGCCGTTATGCGTTTCATATTAATGGGCTGATGACAAATAATCTTTATCAATCGAATTTTGCTTTTCATAACGCCGTGCATCATTCCGAGATCATTCCCATCTTCCCAGAGTTTGAACGCCCGATCCGCCTCTTTGATACAGACCAGATCCCCTATGTGATCGAGCAAGGCGAGAAGGCTGCAGAACAGCAGATCCCCTACATACGAAAGTTGTTAAATATATAAAATGAAGAAACGTCTCTCGATCGTGATCGGATCTGGCGGCATTTTGTGTGCCGCATCGCTTGGGCTGATCAAGGCGTTGCGGCGTGAAGGCTTTGAGCCGACACTGGCTGTTGGGTGCAGTGGCGGTAGTTTGTATGCCAGCCTAATTGCTTTAGGCATGGATACGGATACTGCCCTTTCGATGACCACTGAGCTGTATAAGAACGACATCGTGGAGGGTTACACTTCAAATCTGCGCGCTGCCATGAGCGGTGAAACACGCTTCACTGAATCCAGTGGGCTGGTGGACGACAAGGTGATGCTGGAGCGTTTGCAGGCTGCCTTCGGTGAGAAAACATTCACAGATACGATCATGCCCCTTTATATAGTAGCAACTGAGTTTTACAGCGGCGAAGCGGTTGTTATTTCATCGGGAAGCCTTGTGGAAGCGACTCGCGCCAGTTCCGCCATCCCACTGGTCTTCCCGCCCGTCAAATTAGGTGACAAATTGCTGGTGGATGGCGCGGTCAGCAATCCTCTGCCGATTGATGTGGCCATCAAGGAAGGCAGTGACGTGATCGTTGCCGTGGGTTTTGAACTGCCCATGCGCAAGCGCATGAACTCATATACCGCTGTGACTGCACACTTGAACGCCTTGTACATGAACAATATATTGAAATCCAGTTTTGCTTTTTATAACGCCGCCTCCCATGCCGAGATCATTCCAGTTCTGCCCGTCTTCGAACGCCAGATTGGCGGCTTTGACCACCATCAATTACCTTATATTATCGAACAGGGCGAAAAGGCAGCCGAAGAGCAAATTCCTTATATTCGACGGCTTTTAATGGAAGACTAGAAACACATGCAACCATCGACCTCTTCGTTTGGAATTCTTAATAGCCTTGATTGCGCTTATTTTGAAGTGGACTTCAAGGGTGTTTTAATAAATGCCAATCAGGCTTTTCTTGATAAAGCTCAGCTATCGCTTGAGGAATTCATCGGCAGGCATTACAGGCACATGGTCGATCCGCGTCAGGTGGCCGATCTGTATAGCACATTTAATATCATATACAAAACCAGGGAACTGCGACGTGTTCTTTTTAATTTTGTCCAACACAAGAGCGGTGGCTACCGTACTGCAGAGGGCGTGATTGGCCCTATGTTGACCCCGGCTGGGGAAATTATCGGCTTTCGAGGCATCCTCTTCGATGTGACAGAACGCATTAAGGATGAGATGGAATTGCTTGCTGCCAAACAAGCTGCTGAAAATGAATTGGCAATTGGGCGGAAGATCCAGCATAGCTTTTTACCAGACAATATTTCACAAGTTGAAGGCTGGCAGCTTGATGTGCGCTTTCACTCGGCGCGTGAAGTTGCCGGTGACTTCTATGATGTATTCCCGGTCTCAAGCGGAAAACGCTTGGGCTTCGTAGTTGCGGATGTATGTGATAAGGGGATCGGGGCGGCCATGTACATGGCGATTTTCAGGACATTGATACGGGCCTTTGCAAATATAAATGTATCTACGAATCTCGCAACAATGGATGATAAACCGGCCGAGCTGACCGATAGCGTGATTTTTCGCAGGCAGAGAGTGCTGGCCGTGGGCGCCCAGCCACTGATGAATGCCATTCAAATGACGAATCAGTATATCGTCCGCAACCATGGCAGTTCCAATATGTTTGCAACCATGTTCTTTGGCGTTCTTAATCCGCAGGATGGTAAATTACTTTACATCAACGCCGGCCACGAGCCTCCAATTATTGTTTCCAATGGCAGCATCTTAAAGCGCCTCGAGCCGACTGGCCCTGCTGTAGGTTTGATGGAAGACCTGACCTTTGAGATCGGCGAGATAGAGCTAAAGGCTGGTGATTTCCTTTTTGCATATACAGACGGGGTTACTGACGCGCGTGATATGAACAACCAGTCGTTTTCAGAAGAGTGCTTAATTGCAGAGATCAATAAAAACATAGACAGGCCCGAAGCCATCTTAAGGGGCATCATGTCGTCACTACATGACCATATCTCGGAGCAGGATCAATATGATGACCTGACTTTATTGGGGCTATACAGAAAGTAAGAAAGCCCTCACCTCGTGCGCGGGCGAGGGCAAAATTACAGCTTCATTAGCTGACGGGCGTATAATGTGGATATATGGATATAGGGTGTTGGGCCGCCGATGACAATTTTGGATTTGACAAGTATGTCTAAAGTAGTTGTAGATCTTAGACCAGTTCTTGAAACTGATATACCTGTGCTTGAAAAGCGTTTCCTTCAAGGCGGCGTGTCAAAACACACAGAGCGTTATGCGCACCAGCAAAAAGGTGAAGTGGTCTATCTCGTCGCTTCTTATGAAGGACAACCCGTAGGTCATGCCCTTCTCAAATGGCATGGCTCACAGGACGAACCCGTCGCGAACCACTTAGAATTTGCTTGCCCAGACATTGAAGATGTATTTGTGATTGCAGAGCTTCGTTCACAGGGCATCTGCAGCCAATTATTAGATTTCGCCGAACAACTGGCTGTCGATCATGGTTATGCCCATATTGGTCTGAGCGTAGCAGAAACCAATGAATCAGCTCGTCGTCTGTACGAGCGTCGTGGTTACAAAGATGCGCCTTTTGGAGAATATATCGAACAGGGTGAATCTATCGATTCACAAGGTCAATCCCGAAGATGGAAGGAAATCTGCATTTATCTAATAAAGGATTTAAGGGCAAATGACATCTGAAATCAAGAGCGGCCCAATACAGCGTGCAGCGTGCATCCGACGGGTGGGAGTCGCCGCGTTTTTCAGGCAGTTCGCGTGGCTTGAGGCTGGTTCCGTCAAATTGGTGTTGCCTCGTCCCGCCCACCAGCGGGTAACGCAAACCGTTGAAACTGTCGAAAAAGTGAGAGAGAATCTAGGGCAAAGCCAGGGGGTTGTATCAGGCAGAGGAACCGATGGCAAAATTCAAACCGCTCAATGAAAATCAATTGGTCAT
>NZ_JBXMTI010000087.1:0-15730 GCF_057083605.1 Candidatus Villigracilis sp.
CATCCACCAAAGAAATATCAGTATCGGCGCTGAAAGAATTAGTATTCCAAAATCAGGCGGGGCTTTCCCGCGCCACGGAACAATTCCATATATCCAGTTGGATAACAGCCAAAGCCCACACCCAGCGAAAAAACATGCCAGCCAAAAAACAAAGCGCGCATTTTCAGGAAAAATAAATGCAACTAGTAGAAAGAACAAAATGAAATCGTATCTCTTTTGCTGAAAAAAGTAATAAACACCAAAGAGAAACGGTATGGTTAGTACGATATTTGAGGTAATGGGAGAAAGGTTTAGTAGGAATAAGCGTCCCAGCCCAGGGATATTAATTGGGAATGAAAACAGGTTTTCCCCACCGTGAGAATTAAAAGCACTCAGAAAAACACTCCAGCCGTGGCGAAGGCCTACGGGAATGATCCAAACGGATGACACCAATAATCCAACAAGCATGGATAAGAAAGAATCCCCAAATATTCTTAACCTGTTTCGGTCTGTGAGGGAAAAGAAAACCATCCATATAAAGCCGAATAGTGCATAAGCAAGATGACTCAAAATCGTAAGGCCAAAGAACAAACCCGTTAGTAAAATGGTTTTTGCTGAACGCTCTTCAATATTCCTTGAAAAAAAATATATGGTTAAGATCGTGAAAATAAAGGCCGGGGCACGCACAATGCCCGATGACCATGTATGGGCAATATACAAGTCAGTAGATGTGGCCGCGAGGATGGCAGTAAAAGCCGCTATCAGCGGTGACTTGAAGAATTTCAAAGACAGTAAAAACATCAAAGCAATGGAAAGAAGGCTAAAAACTGGCGGAAGCCAGCGTAGAAAAAAATAATACCTGCCCGTAAGTTTAATGAAGAAAGCCAGCAGATATAACCCGAATGGCGGATAAGCGAATGGAATCCCTCCCGGCCCATAAAATGGGGATTCAACGGGCAGCAGGAAATTTGCATCAGCAATTTGATTCGCCATTTGGGTAAACAAGCCCGCATAACCCATGGGAAAAACATGGACATTGGCATTCCTAAACATCAAGGGAAGTGAGAATAGAATCGAAATAAATAACAGGCTTTGAGTGGTGGAAGGATCAAAATACTTCTTCATTGAAATTCGTATATTCTCATTTTTCCCCTTTGAGCGATGAAGACCAAACCCAAGGAATCGAGATCAACCTCATCGTGATAAATGGGGGGGAAGAAATCTCCACGATAAAAACTTTGCGGCGAGAGCACAAGGAAGCGAATCCCCTGCTCCTTGCTGGCCTGCGCGAAGGACTCCCATGAGTCATTGGGCAGAAACGGATATTCATCGTTGAAACCCCAGATCCAATCGCCCGACCAGTTGCCGATGAGACGGGATCGATAGGGCATGGTATCGGGAGTGTAAAAATCATAGCGGTCTGCAAAAACCTCATCAGGATTTTTCATGCCATGCTTCAACAAAACCTGCTCAACATTGACCAGGATATTGCGTTCCGCATGGCTGACATTCAAAAATTCGACATCACTAAGTACCCATTGATAGATACTCGGAATTAGAAGCAGCGCGAACAAAGTAAGGCCAGTATTTACCACCCATTTCCTGGATGGTAAATACTTATTGATTGTATCCATGATCGCAACTGGCACAAGAGCAAGGGAGGAGGTATATGCCCCCATGAGTAGGATCAGTCCACGTGCGCTATCGCTCAAGGAGACAGGGATTGCATAGATCACGACAAAGAGCATCGTGAATAAGGCATAACGGGAAGTCCTCCCTTTTGGAGCGAGCAGATAAAGTATAGCGACGATCCAATTGGCGACCAAATAATAACGGAACACATCAAAGTAAGCTTTGAGTGCATCCCTGGGATTGTTCATAATGGCTTCGAGCAGAGAAAAGTTCTTTAATTCCTCTGGCGAGGGGGAGGTCGTCCAGTCTACCCCATAAAAAAATTTGTAAATATTGAAGGCTTGAGCGGTCTCAAAAGCGCCGTGACCAGAAACAATGTTTACTATTATTTGAAATGAGAATAGAAACAGAAAGGCCGTGACCATTAAACCGCGTGAGCGCAAAGGGCGAAGACCTGCGACCAAAAAATAGCCGATAAGCACAGCCAGTGAAGATACGATGGCGTGGGATCGAAACAGGGCTGCCAGCCCTAGTGATACACCAACCATTATTGAGTCTGCATTACTTAATTCATGCTGTGCATCATCAAAATGATTTCGCCAAAGGAGAAAAACCGCGAAAGCGGTAAAAGCAAGGCTGCCTATATCAGGGCTTAATGTATTGGCATTGATGTACACAACCGGAGTTACAACGGAAACGACAACAGCAATGAACGTGGCAAAAAAGGATCGGGATGCGAAAACAAGCGTCGAAACAGAGGCAGTGAAAAGCGCGGCAAGAAGCGCATTGAGAAGATAGGATAACGGGAGTACATAGGTGAATGGAAATTGTCCGATCAAGAAGGCATATCCAAATGGGTAAAACCCATTATAGAGAGACTCTGGCTGAGCCAGAGTCATGTGGCGGCCATAGTAAAGTATCGTCCAATAATCGATCCCCGTTGCGTGAAAGCTTGTATAGTAACCCGAGGCCAGGACAACGCCAAACCCAAGCAGGAAGAACAGGGCAAAAAATTTGCGCATCTCAGGCTTCAACCACAAGGCGGGACTTTCTCCAAACCCAGCTCAATGAAGCGAACAAAGGAATCACCGCAACGATAGCCGCAATATAGGCCATCATGTTATATCCCAACGAAGCGAAGATAAATCCGCTCCCCAAACTTCCAAGCGCGGAAGCAAGGCCGATCAGCAGGTCATTAAAGCCCTGCGTGCGTGCGCGCTCGGATGGAGAAAGTTGATCAGCTAGCAAAGTGGAGCCGCCCACATAACAAAAATTCCAACCGAGGCCGAGCAAAAATAATGCCACACCCAAAGGCAAAACGTCCGGTGAAATTGTGGCGGCGATACATGCGGCGACAAGAGTTAAAGAACCGAACAGAATAACACGCTCGCGTCCCCAGCGGTCCGCAAGCCGCCCGGAGATGATCGAAAACGCAAACATACCAAAGGTATGTGAGGAAATTACGAGTGAAATATCGGGCAGGCCATGATTGTGTTCGCGCATGTGAAGCGAGGTGATGACCATGATCAACACCATCACCATTTGACCGAGCACCATGCTGATGACTGCCACGAACGCCGCGGGCTGACTAAAAATCTGACGCAGGCTTCTGACTTCCCTTGAGCGGATAATCGTATCTGGATATTTTTCTGCGACTTGTTTTCCGATCTCGCGTGGATCGGGGCGAAGGCCGACGAAGATGACAACTGCCGCAACTGCAAACAAGATCAAGCTGACAAGATATGCGCCCGCAAGTTCATCGATTCCCCATGAACCAATCAGTTGACCGGACGGCCCTGCAACGAAGGGACCAACCACTGAGCCAACCGTCCCGCCGATGACCACGTTTGAAATTGCGCGTCCTCGATGTTCGGGCTTGTTCACTTCCGCTGCCGCGAAACGACCAAGTTGTACGGCGGCATTTGCAATACCCATTAAGATCATACCCAGTAGAAAAAATGTGAATGAATGGACCGCAATTGCATAAAAGGCAACGCCAGAACCGATCACACCGGCAACCAGGCCTGCGGTCAAACCGCCGCGCCGACCGATGGCATCAAATACATAGCCCCACATAAAAGCGGCAAAGGCGCCCGCCAGCAAATAGACAGCTGTGGGCAGACCGGCCCAATTTGCATGCTGACTGAGTTCCTTCCCCACTATTGAATTGAGCGTGGATGCCGCAATAAAACCAGCCGAGGCCAGGGATTGCTGTGCAAAGAGTATGCCTGTGATTTTTCGGGCAATGGAATCGAGGTTGTTCATATCATTTCCTGTTTTCAAAGTTAAGCCGAGTATAACAAAACTCACCTCGAAATTTTCATTCGAGGTGAGTAAATTACCACTTGCTTTCCTGTTTTACGTATTCGCCATTACTTCCTCTTCCCCGCTTTCTTTTCCACCACCTTCTCTGCACGTCCCATGGCATCCATTACCGCCACGGAAGCGATCTGCACGATGGTATTCACGTCATCACCCGTTTGCAGAACGTGTACCGGCGCGCCGACCCCAAGCAGGATCGGCCCAATCGCCTTGGCATTGCCCAAACGGGCTAACAGCTTATAAGCGATGTTCGCAGATTCAAGCGATGGGAAAACGAGTACATTCGCATCCTTTACGGCGCTGAATGGATAGCGTTCTTCTGTAATCTCTGGCATCACCGCAGTATCGGCTTGCATTTCACCATCCACTTGCAAGTCAGGTCGGCGAGCTTTTACCAGCGCAACCGCATTGCGGACTTTATCCGAAAGCGGATGGGGTGTGGAACCAAAATTGGAGAACGAGAGGAAGGCCACATGCGGATCGATCTCAAGTTTCACTGCATAATCAGCCGCGAGGCAGGCAATCTCAGCTAGGTCTTCAGCCGTTGGGTCAATGTTCACGGTGGCATCGGTGAACAGGAAAACTTTATCATCCACGATCATGATGTACACGCCTGCCGCACGCGCCGCACCCGCAGCCGTGTGATGGATCTGTAAAGCCGGGCGGATCACCTCAGGGTAATCATAGGTCAGCCCTGAAATGAAGGCATCCGCATCGCCCATCTTCACCATCAATGAACCGAGGATATTTGGCTCGCGCACTTTCTTGACGGCATCATGCATCATTACTCCCTTGCGCTGGCGCAGGTCATAGTAAGATTTGGCATAGGCTCCAAGTTTGCTGTAATTTTCAGGGTCAACCACTTCAGGGTTGTAATCGATACTGAGATTCTTGATTTGTTGATCGATCACATGTTTCCGCCCGATCAACACAGGAGTGGCAATCCCTTCATCCTGAATTTGATAGGCCGCACGGATGATCTTCTGCTCCTCGCCTTCTGCAAAAGCCACACGTTTTGTACCACCCGAAGAACGCGCCTTGTTCTGGAAGAAATATCGAATGCGCTCACCCTTACCCTGGCGATAGGCAAGCTGCTCGCGATATTCATCTATATTAATCGTCTTGCGTGCCACGCCTGTTTGCATCGCTGCCTCAGCCACAGCGGGCGCTTCCCACAGTAACACACGCGGATCAAGCGGAGTCGGCAAAATGTATTCGCGACCAAACTTCATCGCCACGCCGCCATACGCGCGGATGACTGAATCTGGCACATCTTCCTTTGTCAACGATGCTAACGCTTTCGAGGCTGCAAACTTCATCTCTTCATTGATAGACTTTGCGCGCACGTCCAACGCGCCGCGGAAGATGAATGGGAATCCAAGCACATTATTCACCTGGTTCACATAGTCCGAGCGGCCTGTTGCGATGATCACATCCTTGCGCGCTTCTCTCGCCAGCTCTGGCTTGATCTCCGGGTCCGGGTTCGCCATCGCAAAAATGACAGGGTCCTGCGCCATGGATTTAACCATCTCAGGCGTCATTACATTCGCAACCGACAATCCATAAAACACGTCCGCGCCGCGTAAGGCATCTGTCAACGTGCGGGCGTCGGTATCGATCAGGAAACGCTCCTTATATTTATTCATGCCCTCGGTGCGGCCTTTGTAAACAACACCTTTACTGTCACACAGCATGATGTTCTCACGCTTCACTCCCCACTTGATCGCAAGTTCTGCACAAGAAATCGCCGAAGCGCCCGCGCCCGAGATCACGATACGTATCTCCTCATGTTTCTTGCCAACGATCTCCAGCGCATTTGCCAGAGCCGCCGATGAAATAATGGCTGTGCCGTGCTGGTCATCATGAAACACGGGGATATCCAGCATGGCCTTCAATGTCTCTTCGATGTAAAAACATTCAGGGGCTTTAATGTCTTCGAGATTGATCCCGCCAAAAGTCGGAGAGATCGCCGCCACTACTTTAATAATTTCATCTGGGTCGTGAGAATTCAATTCAATGTCAAAAACATCAATATCTGCAAACTTCTTAAATAAAACCCCCTTGCCTTCCATCACAGGTTTGCTTGCCAGAGCGCCGCGGTCACCGAGGCCTAATATCGCCGTGCCATTGGAAACCACCGCCACCAGGTTACCCTTGGAAGTATATTCGTAAGCATCCTCAGGGTTTTTTTCGATCTCCAAAACTGGTTCCGCCACACCCGGTGAATAAGCCAGGCTCAAGTCTCGTTGCGTATCCATCGGCTTGGTCGGTACAATCGCAACCTTGCCAGGCTTGCCTTTTAAACGATGATATTCAAGTGCATCTTCGCGCGTAATTTTAGCCATATTGCCTCCAGTGGAATTTACAACAGGTTGATTATTGCATAACTAGGGAAAAACTACATAGTTCCATTTGTCACGATTTTGATGAATGCTATTACCCCCCTGCCATGAAAAAGTTATGTTAACAAATATCGAAATTCAAGTATAATTAATAAATAATTAGAAACTTCCGCCGCACTTGCGGCCTTTGCCTGAAACTGACTGGAAAATCGCGCACGAACTCTCCCCCAACTTTGGGAGTTATTTAGTGAAGTCTCATTTAGGAAAAACTTGAGAAAACAACTGGCTTCACCCTAAAAATCAAGCGCCGAAACGTGATGTAAGACCTGTCACGCGATTTTGACCTACCCAGATCCCGCCTCCTACGGGACCCGGAAGCTGGTCAGCCACCCAGACATTTTCCACAGCCGAGGCCGTTCAGACGGAAACCTCGGCTGTGTGCGTTTAAAATGAAAAAGATAACCGCCATTGAACCGCAAAAGAACCACAATCGGGTAAACATTTACCTGGATGGAGAGTTCGCCTTCGGGCTGGCACGCATTACAGCCGCCTGGCTACAAAGAGGCCAGGAATTAAGCGATGAAAAAATCGCGCAGTTGCAAGCCGAAGATGCGCGTGAACGGGCACTTCAACAAGCCATGCTCTTCCTAAGCTACCGCGTCCGTTCCGAAAAAGAAATACGGCAAAACCTGCTCAAGCATGAAATCCCCGAGGAGATCATCGAGCAAACGCTCGAAAGACTTCGCGAGAACGGGCTTGCCAACGATAACCAATTTGCCCGCGCCTGGGTGGAAAATCGCAACACCTTCCGCCCGCGCAGTCGCCGTGCACTGACGATGGAACTTCGTCAAAAAGGACTCGACGATGAAACTGTGCAAGCCGCAGTTTCAAATATGGACGAAAATGCCCTAGCCTATGAATCGGCCAGTAAACGAGCACGCAGGTTCAAAGGTCTGGAATGGGGCGAGTTTCGCAAGAAACTATCCGAGTACCTTGCACGACGCGGCTTCCCATATTCCGTGATTGCGCCAGTCGTCACCCAGGTTTGGAACGAGACAAATGCGGAAGAACAACATTTTGAAGATGAGGATATGACATGAGTCCGCTTAACATATTAATCGATATACTGGCGCTCATTGTGGGCGTCATAGCTGGATATTTTTTTCATCGATACCAGGCTGAACGTGCTACAAAGGCAAAACAAGATAAAGCCGATGATATCTTGAAGGTCGCCCAAACACAGGCAAACATGATCGTTAAGGGCGCTCAGGATAACGCCACCAAGATCATTCAGGCGTCTGAATCCGAGATCAAGGAACGCCGCATCGACCTGAATAAGGAAACGGATCGCCTGGAAAAACGCCGCTCTGAACTCGACAGCCGATTCGACAAGATCGAGCAGCGCGAACAAACTTTGAACAAGCGCCAGTCACAGGTTGATAAACGCGCAAACGAGATCGAAAAGCTTTACGAAGATCAAGTGAAAAAACTTGAGCAGATCGCGCAAATGACACAGGATGACGCGCGCAAGGATCTGTTTGCCGCAGTGGAAAAGGAAGCGCGCGGCGATATGGCTCGCATTATCCGCCAGATCGAAACCGAAGCGCGTGAAGAAGGCGAAAAACGCGCCCGTAAGTTAATTGCAGATGCAATCCAGCGTGTGGCCTCTGAACACGTGGCCGAAGTGACCCGCGCTGTGGTTACCCTGCCCAGCGAAGAAATGAAGGGTCGCATCGTTGGGCGCAACGGACGTAACATCAAAGCCTTTGAGCAAGCCGCGGGCGTGGATGTGATCGTGGACGACACACCCGATTCTGTCACCGTCTCCTGCTTCGACTCAGTCCGCCGTGAAATTGGTCGCCGCGCCCTTGCCAAATTAATTTTGGACGGACGCATCCATCCCGCCCACATCGAAAAGATCGTGGAAGATGAAACCAAAGCGGTTGAGAAGATCATCAATGAAGCCGGTGAACAAGCGGCCTTCGATGCCAACGTCACCGGCCTGCACCCCGAAGTATTGCGCATGATGGGCCGTTTGAAATTCCGCACCTCATACGGGCAGAACCAACTTGCCCACGCGGTGGAAGTTTCCAAACTGGCAGGCATCCTTGCCGCAGAACTCGGCGCCAATGTGGAGCTTTCCAAACAAGGCGGCTTTTTGCACGACATCGGCAAAGCCATGGATCATAACCAGGAAGGCACTCATGCCGGCCTGGGGGCGGAATACTGCAAACGCTATGGCGTCAACCCGATTGTTGTGAATGCCATCGCTTCGCACCACCATGAAGTTGACCAGGAAACTGTTGAAGCTGTCATCGCTGAATCAGCAGACGCTATATCAGGCGCACGTCCCGGCGCACGCCGCGAAGACCTGGAAGCCTATATCAAACGCATTCGTTCATTGGAGGAAATGTCCATGTCCTTTGAAGGCGTGCAACAAGCCTTCGCCATTCAGGCTGGTCGTGAAGTCCGTGTGCTCGTCAAACCAGATTCGATTGACGACCTGGCATCTGCAAGGCTGGCGCGTGACATTGCCAAGAAGATCGAAGAGACCATGCAATACCCCGGTCAGATCCGCGTAACGGTGATCCGCGAAACAAGGTCTACAGAGTACGCAAAATAGACATAAAGTCCCCTTGTGGGATAACGCCTTACAAAGAGGTTACGAGTGAAATCCCCCATCTCTAAAGATGCTACAATCATGGGAATGAAGATCGGTTCCCAGGTGCATCTGAAAAGGTGGGGGATTGTGTTGGGGCTGGTTGTTGGCTACCTGTTAATATTCCCACCGCTGGAACTTGCGTTCGGCCCTGCCCTCACTACTATGGTTGCATTGCCAGTAGCAGTGATAACATGGCAAGTTGGTTTGGTATGGGGATTGATTGCCAGCCTTCTTGGAGTTTTATTCAATGTAAGTTTCCTCGTGCTAGTTGAAAAATTCGATCTGAATACCTTGCTGTACCTTGGGCTTATTCCTCGGCAGTTGATGTTGATCGGAATGGTGGTCATCGTTCACCTTCTGCGCAAACAGATGGATAAGTACGCTCACTCCGGGGTTGCATCCCAATCCCGCGAGCAGTACCTCACCCTGCTGAACGACATGACGCGTGCCATTCTGCTTTCAGGCGATATTGATTCAACCCTACGTCAACTGGCCGGGGATATGGCGAACCTGATCAACGCTGACGATTGCTACATCACCCGCTGGGATGAAGAAAAGCAAATGACCATTCCCACAGCTACCACCGCAAAACTGGAAACGCCCTATTCCACAAACAGGGCCAGCGCCAATACACTAACCATGACCGCCTCCGTATTGAAAGCGGCGCGCGTGCTGGCAGCGGATGACGTGTTCAACACGCCCTACATCAGTCTTGAAGTGGCGAATCGATATCCTGCGCGTTCCGTGTTGGGTATTCCCTTGATCGCCCGCGACTATAAACTGGGAGCGGCGATCATCGCTTTTAATTCCCCGCATCATTTCACTTCCGAGGAGATTGATCGGGCGGAACATGCCGCCAAGCACATCGCTGTGGCCCTGTGGAATGCTCAGCAGGATTTTGAATTGAAAAAACGCCTGCAGGAAACTGATGCCTTTGCAAAGATCGCCCTCGCCCTCAGTGAAACGGAGCGAATCGGTTTATCAAACGTCCTGCAATTGATCCTCGATTTCGCAAAGCAACTGATTCCAGGTACAGAACAGGCCGTCATTCACTTGCTCGATGAAAAAAAGGATTTTCTTAATCCCGAAGCGTTGATCGGATATGAAAATTCAGAGGAGGGAAAAAGGAGGATGCGTCTCGGCGAAGGCATCGCAGGGCAGGCGGTTTTAAGCGGAGAATCCGTTAATATTGCAGATGTAGACATAGATCCTCGATTTGTAAAACTGAATCCGAACTCCACTGTTCGCTCCCTGATGGTGGCGCCCATTCGGAGCGGCGCCAAAATATTGGGGACGATCAGCGTGCAAAGCAGAACCCCGAATGTGTTTACACAACACGAAAAATCTTTGTTGAGCAAACTGGGAATCCAAGCAGCCATCGCCATTGATAATGCACATTTGCTGGAAAGCACACAACAGGCACTCAAGGAAACAAACGCCTTATACCGCATCAATCAGGGGTTGGCGGCACTAAACGCCGATGAATTGCTGGAAGATGTAGTTGAGCTATTACAGAAAAATTTTGGCTATTATCACGTTCAGGTTTATGTTCTCAACCCAGAGACAGGGGGCTTTGTTGTGCAGGCAGGCAGTGGAGAGATCGGCAGGAAGCTAAAAACACAACGCTTTAAGTTAAACCTAGGGGCGGGGATCGTGGGCTATGCGGCAGAAACCTTACTCCCCTTTTATACGAATAACGTGGATGAAGTTGTATTCTTTATCAGAAACCCGCTCCTGCCGGAAACAAAATCAGAGCTGGCTGTGCCGGTAAAAATTGGGGAACAAGTCCTTGGGGTATTGGATATTCAACAGGCGCCCCCAAATATATTCTCAAACCGAGACCTGCAACTGGTTGCAGCCGTGGCAGATCAACTGGCAATTGCCCTGCAAAAAGCAAATCTGTATAAAGACTTGCAAACCTCGCTTCAGCATGAAAAAGCCGTGCGCAATCAACTGGTTCAAAGTGAGCGTCTCGCTATTATGGGGCGCTTGCTGGCTTCCGTATCGCATGAGTTAAACAACCCTTTGCAAGCCATCCAAAATGCGTTGTTCCTGATAAAAGAGGAAAAAGGCATCTCCAGCCAGGGGCGGCAGGATTTGGATATTGTGCTGGCCGAGTCCGAACGCATGGCAAATATGATCGAACGTCTGCGCACTACCTATCGGCCAATCCAGATCGAGGATTTCCAGCCGACTCAAATTAACAGCGTAATCGAAGACGTTCACGCATTGATCGCAACTCATTTAAGAAACAAAAAGGTCGCTTTTGAATTTCAGCCAGATCCCGAAATACCGGTCATACCGGCGTTGTCAGACCAGATCAGACAGGTGGCGCTCAACTTAATAATGAACGGAGCGGAGGCCATGTCTGACGGTGGTGTCTTAACTGTATGCACCGATTTCCTGAAAGAAACTGATGAGGTGCTGTTCACTGTTTCAGATACAGGCAGCGGCATCGATCCTTCCATCCTGCCAAATATCTTCGATGCTTTTACAACCAATAAACAAAGCGGCACAGGGCTTGGGCTCGCCATTTCACACGACATCGTGATTAGGCACGAGGGCCGCATCAGCGCAGAAAATAATCCCGAAGGCGGCGCGGCCTTCAAGGTATGGCTGCCTGCAAAAAGCAGGGAGATCAAATGAAGGTTACGGGCACGATCCTCATCATAGACGATGAAGCGTCGCTGCGCAAAACGCTGGCACGCATCCTGCAGCAGGCAGGCTTTGAAGTGACCACTGCCGAAAATGCAGAGCAGGGATTGGCCTTCCTGAAGACCACAACATTTGACCTGGTCTTCACAGACCTGCGCATGCCCGGCGTTCAGGGCCTGGATGCGTTAAAGTTGATTCACACAAACTACCCAACCCTGCCTGTCGTTCTGTTCACGGCACAACCGGATGTAAATTCGGCAGTGGAAGCACTACGGCACGGCGCCACCGATTATTTATTGAAACCATTAAAACCAGAAATCATCATAGAACGCACCAGAACCATTCTTTTGGATCAACACAAGGAAAAACGGAAACGCGAGATCGTGCTTCAAATTGAAGCGCTTCAAAATGAATTGAAAAAACTCGAAGATGTTAATGCCGTAGATACCGCATCCTCCCAACTCATCACTGCAGGTTCAAGCCGCTTTATCAAACGCGGCCCATTTGTGCTCGACCTGCACGCCCGCCGCATTACTGTGAACGAAGAAGTCGTCAACCTGCCTCCCACTTCCTTTGATTATTTGCTGGTACTTGTGCGCCATGCCCCGGATGTGGTGGATTATCAAACACTAGTGGCCGAAGCTCAGGGGTATCAAGCCGATATGCGCGAGGCGCAGGAACTTACCAAGTGGCATATCCATCAATTAAGGCAAGGCATCGAAAAAGATGTGCGTAATCCCACGTACTTGTTAAATGTCCGCGGGATAGGCTACCGCCTCGTGGCAGATTAAGTAAGATGCATCCGCTCAAAGGGCTGATTGGCCCATTGGATAAAAACCCGCTTCCCGTCTGAACTGGAAGCGGGTTTTTCGTCGCAGGCTTCCCAACTTTTGCCAACTCTTCTAGCCTTAACCCCATCGTTCCAAAGGGGTTATCTGGATGAAAATGTCAGCATGACAACACTAGCGGCATCCAAGGAAAACTCTGTCGGTATCCTGGTTGTGGATGATCACCCCAATACGGCATCCATGCTGGCACGTGCGCTTTCCCAGTTGGGGAATGGCGTGCAGGTGACTTCGGCCACAAGCGGACTCGATGCGCTTGCCAAAGTAAAAGACAGCCACGTGGATATTCTGATCACTGACATGATCATGCCTGAAATGACAGGGTTGGAATTAATTGAAAAATTGCAAAACCATCCTGGCGGGCGGCCATCCTACACTTATCTCGTCACTGCCTATGATGTGCCCGGATTGAAAGTGACCGCGCATCGTTTAAAAGTGAATGAGGTGATCGTTAAACCTGTGCGCCCTGAACGCATTTGTCAGATCGCCATGCAGGCCATCGAGGAAATGCGGCAGGCAACACACTCACCCAAACCAGCCGTGGCGGGGAAAAAGAAATTCAAGATCCTGGTGGCAGATGACAGATCTGATAATGTAACCCTGCTTGCCCGTTATCTGGAATATGAGGGATACGATCAGATCACGGCAGTGGATGGCCTTGAAGCCTTGAATAAAGTACGTGATGAATTGCCAGACCTGGTGCTGTTGGATGTGAACATGCCGCACAAGGATGGTTTTACAGTGCTCGGAGAAATCCGCGCAGATGCGGCAGTGGCGCATATCCCGGTCATCATACTGACCGCTGCAAGACTCGATCCTTCGGATGTGCAATCAGGCTTGAACCTGGGCGCTGATGATTACGTAACCAAGCCCTTTGACCGCCACGAATTGATGGCACGCATCCGCACAAAACTGAGAGTGAAGGAAGCAGAAGATATCATCCGCCGCCGCAACCGCGAGTTGAACCTGCTGCCTGAGATCGGCAAAGAGTTAAGCGCGCGGTTGGATATTAAAGACCTCGCCAATGTTCTGCTCAAACGAACGGTGGAAACATTGGGAGCCAATCAGGGAAATATGGTTATCCTGAATGGGGATAAGGTTCGGGACAATTATCAGGTATCCCTATTCTCAAGCCCTGGGACTGAACTAAATCTCTCTGAAAATCTGGTTAAACATATTGAGGATACGCATCAGGGTCTGATCATTGAAGATGCGGCATATCATTCGCTTTGGCAAAAAGACACGAACACAGCCATTCGCTCGGTTGTGATCGCGCCTTTATATGGGCGTCACAGCCTGCTTGGTCTGCTCATCCTGACACACGAGCAGGAATACTATTTCAATATGGATCATTTATTGCTCCTGCAAGCCATTGCCAGCCAGGCGGCTATTGCAATTGAAAATGCGCGCCTATATTCTGAAATGGCACAGGAACAAAAACGCCTTACCGCTGTATTGCAATATGCGGCAGAGGCGATCCTATTATTTGACGGACAGGGGAAACTAAGCCTGATGAACCCGGCTGGAGAGAAGTTATTTACAGATTTCAAGGCAAACATCAACCAGCCTCTTCCAAATGGGCACGGATATGACTCATTCATCCACCTGCTTGAAGATGCGCGCACTTCGCACGTCGCCAGGTCAGGCGAGATCGTTTGGCCCGATAAGCGTACCTTTATGGCTCTCATCACCCCGATTGAAGACAGCGGTCAGGTTGCCATTTTGCATGATGTCAGTCACTTCAAAGAGCTTGAACAAGTGAAGAATGAGTTTATCGCTACTGCTTCGCACGACCTGAAGAATCCGATCACGAGCATCACCGGGTTTAGCACATTATTAGCGCAGGCGGGGCCGCTCAATGAACAACAACAGGATTTCGTAAACCGCATCAAAAGCGCTTCACAAACCATGACCGACCTGGTTCAGAATATGATGTCGCTGGCACAGATGGATTTGGAGGCCACACAAAAACATGAAGCAATCGAGATGTCTTCTCTGATCGCAGAAATGATCCATGAATTTACTCCGCAAGCCCGCGAAAAAGAACAACGACTAAATTGCACGGTCCCACCTTCATCCCTGACTGTAAGCGGCGACCCATTGCAATTACGCCAGTTACTCCGCAACCTGATCGGCAATGCAATCAAATACACGCCAAAAGGTGGGAACATCAGCGTTGAGGCATCATTATTACAAGGTGAAGTTGCCATCCATGTTAAGGACAACGGCCAGGGTATTCCCGCATCAGATTTGCCTTTTATTTTCGACCGTTTCTATCGTGTGCGTGGCAACCGATCAGCTGAAATCGAAGGGAATGGACTGGGGCTGGCCATCGTCAAATCCATAGTGGAACAGCATAGGGGTCAGGTAAGCGTACAGAGTGAAGTTGGGAAAGGCTCAATTTTCAGTGTTTCGCTTCTTGCTTAAAAAATACAAATTCCTAATTCAAACATAAACAACAAGGAGATTTAGATGAAAAAGAATTACTTTCAAATCGTTGGTATTTTGGTCATTATCGCATCGCTATTCATCAGTGGTTGTGGAAATATCCCCGGAGTCCCCCCTTCAACGCCGGAAAGTGTGAATGTGCAATTAAGTTGGTTTCATGGCGTGGAATATGCAGGATTTTACACAGCCCTGGAAAAGGGTTATTACACAGAAGAAAACATTAATGTCATCCTTAATGCTGGAGGTCCTGAGATTAACCCAATTGACGAAGTGCAAGCTGGCAATGCCCAATTCGGCATTACCAGCGGCGACAGCATTATTATCGCAAAAACAAAACAGCAGAACTTTGTGGCAGTGGCGACTATTTTCAAGGAAAACCCGTTAGCTATTACATCGCTAGCTAGAGACAACATCCAAAAACCAGAGGATCTGGTTGGAAAAACCGTAGGCGTTTATTCACTCGACCTAAGCAACTTCTTCGACCTCCCCTTTCTGGCATTGATGAGCCGCACAGGTTTGGAACGTGATTCTATGAATTATGCTCTCATCGAAGATTTTCAGGGGGCCAATGAAATCAAGGCAGGAAACATGGATGCCATGAGCGGTATGTTCGCAACAGATCAGCAGGTAATGGCTCAGGATGCAGGTGACGATTTGAGCTTCATATATTACAAGGATTATGGCTACGATGTTTATATCAATACGATTTTCACAACCGACGAGTTCAAACAAAATAACCCCGATCTAATTGGCCGATTTGTAAGAGCTACCATGAAAGGGTATCAAAATGCGCTTGAAAACCCGGAAGATGCCGCGGCTTTTGCGGTCAAATATGACGAAACACT
>NZ_JBXMTI010000088.1:0-58897 GCF_057083605.1 Candidatus Villigracilis sp.
CTGGGAAAGTATATATCCTTAAGCGATGAAGTAATAAGAATGTCAATGATTCATGATAGATTGTCTAAGGAACTTTTGCTTGAAAAGAATTATCTCCTCTGTAAGTTGAAGTCATTAGAGGAGCTTAAAACATTAGAGACGATTGGTAAGCAACAACCAAAAGACTTGGGTGGTTTTTGGGGCGAATTAGTAGATTACAGGTTAGATATTCTTAAAGAGCATATTTCTATTGCGTCTGGCTGGTTCGCGCAATACTTGGCATTGCGGAATATTGCCGTTACTTATATGCTTGCAGTGATAGCTGGAATTGCAGCAATTGTTGGTATTTTGCTGACTCTATTGAAGTAATTAGTATATGGCTAACGGAAAATGCCCTCTTCAAATGGAGATGGCATTTTGTTTCTGTGCAGGGCCCCTCCGCCCTCCCGTAAGAGCCTCGGGACGATGTATCGGGCGCCTCCCCCAAATCCGACAACGAAACACAGGCCATTTTAGAGAAAGTTTTTATTGTCGTATTTGGGGGAGGACGGGTGGGGGCTGGGTTGTGGTACAATGCTTAGCAAATTGGTAGTTTTGCCTAGCCAGGAGATTTTATGACTACAACCACTGTCAAAGTCAGTTCGAAGTATCAGATCGCAGTTCCGCAAATAGCACGCAAGAAATTGAATATCAAACAGGGAGATCGTCTGCTTGTGGATGTACAGGACGGTGTGATCGTTTTGATTCCACAACCCAAAAGATACACCGATTATTTGCAAGGTCTGCATGGTGAAATTTGGAAGGGTGTTGATATTCAAAAATATCTCAACGGGGAGCGTGATGCATGGACGAATTCAGCAAGCGATTAGCAAAAGCAAAAGTCATTGGGCTGGATACTCCCATCTTTATTTACTTTCTTGAGAACAACGAACGGTATGGTCCGCTTGCTCAGTTGACCATCAATGGCATTGAAAAGGGAAAATGGCAAGGAGTTACTTCCACGATCACTTTGATGGAAATCACTGTCCGCCCATGGCAGTTGGGGCGCGAGTCGGCGGCGCGAGAGTATGAAGCAATTCTGGTGCATTTCCCAAATTTGTCCGTTGTTGATGTTGATCGGAATGTTGCTCGTGCGGCGGCTCAGTTGCGCGCCAAATACAATGTCTCTCCGCCAGATGCGTTACAAGTCGCTGCAAGCCTTTCCTTTGGCGCAAAAGCATTTTTGACAAATGATAAGAGATTGTCCAGGTTGCAAGAGTTAATCGATGTCCTTGTGTTGGACGATTTTCTGGAGTGAGAATTAGGAACGAAAACTCCCGTATTCACGAGTCCGTTGCATTCAGATTGAAAAGAAGTTAAGATAACCATATGCGAAACCAAATTTCTGCCTGGATGAATAAAGCACGAGAAAGCCAAGATGCGTCCGATCTTTTGAAAGGCGGTCATTCCAGTATCGCCGCATCTCAGGCGTTCTATACAATGTTCTATATTGCCAAGGCTTTGCTGCTTTCGAAAGATTTGGATTTTTCGCGAGAGAATCGTGTCATTACGGCATTTGGAAAAGAAGTCAAGAAACTGGATATGTTAAGCAACGACTTCCATAAGAATTTAGTTGCCGCTCGCGCTATTCGAGATCGCAATGATTTTGAATTGGATTCCAATGTTGATGAACAAGATGCCCGTCAAATGATTAAACAATCACATGAATTTTACGAAGCCGCGCAAGCACATCTAATAAAATAAGATTACTTTGAAAAAAGAATATAACTTTAACAAAGGCAAACGCGGGGCGGTAGTCCCTACAGCGAAGGGAAAAACCCGCATCACGATCCGCATTGATGACGACATTCTGGAATGGTTCCGTGACCAGGTCGATGCGGAAGGTGGCGGCAGTTACCAGACATTAATCAATGATGCTTTGCGCGAGCATATTACCAGTCAACAAGAGCCGATTGAAGTAGTTCTTCGGCGGGTGGTTCGCGAAGAACTGTCAGCTGCAAAATAATCTTTGAAAAAAACTTCGAAATTACGTTTCGGAGTTTTTTTATTTTTTGAGGCAGGAAATATCATGCTGATAAACCGCCTGCGATGATAGGGTGACATCACTCTGATTGAGATAATTTCTGGCAGGCACCCTCCGTCCTTTGGACATCTCCCCTTATGTCAGCACCCTGTGGGCAAATCCGACAACGCAGGCCTACAATTTTCATAAAAAGTTTCAATGTCATATTTGGGGTTAGAGGGTGGGGACAAAAAGGTAAAATAAGAATATGAACCAAAAAGTTCTACATTCATAAAGATGCTCTCAACAACAAATAGCTTGCACAGTTTGATGGCATTCGGAGTTAAACCCACATGACTGATCTGCTTTCCCGATTACAAGCTTTACCAAAAAAAATCAGGGTTGGGGTGATTGGGGTGGGTAATATTGGCAGGGGAATTGTCTATCAGACCAGTATCACGCTGGGCATGGAATGTGTTGCGATTGCCGATATTCACCTTGAACGTGCGACTGCCTGGGCTAATCATCTGGGGCGTGAGTACGTGGTAGTGGAGAACCTGGCAGATATGCAGGCCGCGATCCAAAAAGGGGAACTGGCAGTATGCAGCGATGGCATCCTGGTAGCTCAATGTGAACTGATGGATGTGCTGGTGGATTCCACCAGCTCCATTGCTGGTGGGGTACAGTTTGCTCTGGCTGCCATTGCGCATCACAAGCACGTGGTGATGATGAATTCGGAGGCTGATCTGATCTTTGGCCCCTATCTGCTGGCACAAGCCCGGCGGGAAGGCGTTGTTTATACCAGCGCGGATGGCGACCAGCACACAGTTCTTAAACGCCTTATCAATGAAATTGAGCTTTGGGGTTTTCAAACAGTTTTAGCGGGAAATATGAAGGGCTATCTGGATCGTTACAGCAACCCAACCGCCATCGTTCCCGAAGCTGACAAACGCTCCCTGGATTATAAAATGTGTACCTCATACACCGACGGAACAAAGCTGTGCATTGAGATGGCATTAATAGCAAATTCCATCGGTGGGCGAACTGTGGTTCCCGGTATGCAGGGCCCGCGGGTCAGGGATATTTATAACGTATTTGAGTATTTTGACTTTCGCACCATGTGGGATGGGAAAACTCCGCTGGTAGATTATGTGCTGGGGGCATACCCACCGGGTGGTGTCTTTGTGATCGGGTTCAACGATCATCCACACCAGATGGAGACGATTCGTTCCTATCTCCCCGCTCGAATGGGACCGGGTCCCTTCTATATTTTTCATCGCCCATACCATCTCGGTCACATCGAGGTGATGGCCTGTATCGCAGAAGCCTTTCTGGATGGTTGGGCAGTTTTACAGCCGACTTATGGATTTATGACAAATGTATATGCCTACGCCAAAAAAGACCTGCATCAGGGGGATTCTTTGGATGGTGTGGGCGGATATACAACCTATGGATTGA
Organism: Candidatus Villigracilis sp.; assembly: GCF_057083605.1. Taxonomy (NCBI): domain Bacteria; kingdom Bacillati; phylum Chloroflexota; class Anaerolineae; order Anaerolineales; family Candidatus Villigracilaceae; genus Candidatus Villigracilis; species Candidatus Villigracilis sp. The sequence continues at coordinate 3,440 of NZ_JBXMTI010000088.1, forward strand.
TCGAGAACTGCGCCGATAACCTGCTTCATTCCGGGCTGCCCATCTGCCTGGCTGAAGATGTGAGCTTGCGTATCGATATTCGGAAGGATGAAAAGATTTTTCTCGAAGATGTGGTTTATGAGCCTTCCGATCTCAGGTTTAAAACCTTCCAGTTGGCATCAAAACCTTGAACTGAGTAAGTACGAAGCTTTTGGATAAGGAATGGATAGCAGAGTGAGAAAAGTCTCCATTTATATGTCGTCTTATAATTATGCAAAATATTTACGTGAAGCCATTGATAGTGTCCTCGATCAATCCTTTTTGGATTACGAACTCTTTATTGAAGATGACGCGTCAACCGATGAATCCTGGTCGATCATCCAAAGTTATTCTGACCCGCACATAAGTTCTTTTAGAAATATTAAGAACCAAAACGATAAGGAGGGAATGAGAAAAGTAATCCTTGAGATGGCAACCGGAGAATATATAGCCATCCACCATTCCGACAATATCTGGGAACCCCAAAAACTGCAAAAACAGGTGGACTATTTAGATGCGCATCCTGATATTGGAGCGGTATTCACTCATGCGCAAATCATTGACGAAAATGGCGAAGCATTCAAGGACAAGTCGAATCTTTATTACAAAATATTCGATCAACCTAATCGGAACCGGCATGAATGGCTAAATTTCTTTTTTTATCATGGGAATGCGTTATGTCACCCCAGCATCCTGATCCGCAAAAGATGTTATGACGAGTGCGGCTTCTATCGGAAGGGACTTGCACAAATCCCCGATTTTGACATGTGGGTACGCTTATGCTTGAAATATGAGATTCATGTCATCCCTGAAAAGCTGGTCCGCTACCGGGTTCTATCCGATGAAAGCTACACGAGCGGCAATCGCCCAAAGGCACACATTCGGTGGCAATTTGAATATCTTCAAGTTTTGGATAACTACCTGAAGATACTCACCTATCAGGAATTGGTGAAGATATTTCCAACTGCCCAGAAATATTATCGTAAAGAAGGCTGTGATATTGGCTATGTCCTGGGAATGGTCGCACTTGAAGCTGAACATCACAAAGTTATTCATAATTTATTTGGTTTAAAACTATTATTCGACGCGATCAATGATCCCGATAGGGCGGGCAGGATAAATGATCTCTATAATTTCCGCCACAAAGATTTTATCGCGCTGACAGCTAATTATGATGTATTTTCAACAGAAATTACCAATAGTAGAAAATGGAAAATCGCTTTATTATTAGACCGTATTGGTGATGTAATTGCTCCACAAACAAGTCTTCGTTACCGGATGTTGAATAGTTTATATAAGCATATTGTTTTTCTAATTAAGATGATGCGACCAGGTAGATAACATGAAACTTCTTCGCGGCGTAACGTTAATCGGTGGTTTGGTCCTTCTGCTCTTTGCATTCGGGTTCATCTTTCGGCTGCCCTTTGCCACTGCCATCTGGCCCTGGGAAGATGGACGCTACTCCTACATATTCGTCGGCTCTATCCTCACCGCCATCAGCGCCGCCGCACTCTGGGTCGGCTGGACGGGGGAACTGGGCGCACTGCCCGCAGGTTCGCTCAACGTTTTCGTCATTGCGCTCACCACTTCCGTTTACTTTTTCCAACTTGCATCAAAGGGACGCGCGGGTATGACTCTCTTTGGTGTATTCGCTGCTCTCACAGCCATCACCAGTCTCACCGCATTTTTTGGGAGTTTGAGAATCCCGCTCAAAGAGACACGTTCCATACCCAGGCCTGTCAAAGTCTCTTTTGGGATATTCATCGCTTCTCTCCTCCTTTCGGGCGGGGCGCTGATCCTACAAGCTCCAATCTTCCCCTGGGCCCTGAACCCCGATACATCCGTCGTCTTTGGCTGTATCTTCCTCGGCGACGCCTTCTACTTCCTCTACGGCATGTTCCGACCCAACTGGCATAATGCCCTCGGTCAACTACTCAGTTTCCTCGCCTACGACCTTGTGCTCATTATCCCTTTTATGAGTTTGCTTAACACCGTGGAACCTGATCGTTTCATCAATCTTATCGTCTACACAGCAGTACTCATCTACAGCAGCGGGCTGGCAGTGTACTACCTGTTCATCAATCCGCAAACGCGCTTTGGTAGTTGAGGTAGGGGAAAATCATCTTCTTCTTTACACCGCAATGGTGACGGACACGAGCCCAGGCAAGTAAATACGCTCTCGTTGTCAGGGCTAGAAAGATGAAAAGCCAGTTACATAAACAGCAAGGAAAGCAACTGCCAGACAGCAGGCGATGAGTCCCATGCCGCCCAGGATGAGCGGAGTAAGCCAGAGACTCATCGCAGAATCAACTTCGGCCTTTTGTGGGTCTGCGGGGTCATATCTCACATTGACCACATCCCCAACTTTGTCACTTGCAGGGTTCGACCCAAACTCGGAGGTAAACCTGAACGTTTCCCCGGATGGAATTGTAAATTCAACCACCGGGCATAAAATGTAGCCGCGTCGGCTGGGTATTTGAGCCAACTCCACTACGGTGCCAGTCGTCGGAATCCGACTCTCCATTTTGCGCTGCTGGCTGAAATAAGCCCAACCTGCGCCACCAAGTAATGCAAATGCTGAAATACCAAAACACAAAACCATAAGCACAAACATATTGACCTCCAATCCAAAAGGTAGAACACATCCCTTTCTATAATGATGCGAAACCAGATTATAAGATGAAGTCCATTTTAATTGCGGGCGTGAACGATATACTTGACCCAACCGGCAATAGTAATCTATAAGGCGGAACGAATTAGGCCATAAAAACCATTGACATAACTAAAGAAAAGAATAAAATTCATCAAATTTCCTGATCCCACAAACTTTAACAATTTTACAAAGTATCGCATAATTTACTAAACTAGGGTTGTGATATTTACTCACAATTTCCACCAAAAAGTTTACTTATTTATGAGACAAGCGATATGATAACCCTGTGCTCAACGTTGACCGGTGTAGGTCAGCGTTTTCAAATATCACCACTTAGAGGAGAGGTGCGTATGAATAAAGCAAGCAGGTATTTTGTTTCCGCCATTGTCATCCTGATCCTGTTATCAGGCTTATTGGCTATGGCACCGGCGCAGGGTCAATTTGCTGCGGCCAGTCAGAAATATTTTGTTGTTCAGTTTGCAGGGCCCATTCAAGAGGCCTGGAAGGATCAGGTCACTGCGGAGGGCGCGGAGGTTCTGGATTACATGCCAGACTTCGCGTTCAAAGTCCGCATGAATCCTTCCATTGCCAATCGTGTTGGGCAAATGAGTTTCGTCAGCGGGGTTACTCCCTTCCAGTCGGAATTCAAGTTCGGCACTGATTTGAAGCGGGATAGTGAAACGAATGTTTATCTCATCCGCATCGAAAGAGGGTCAGATTTCGGCCTTGTTCGTTCACTCGTCGCGCGGACCGGGGCAGAAATCCTCAGCTTCGACGGAGACTTGATGGTGGTAGCAGCAAGCGGCGCGTTGGTTGATGCGCTCGCTGATGTCGACGACGTTGCCTCCATCAACAACTACTATCTCAATGAACTGCACAGCACATCGAATCTCCCTGCGCTTAACGATGCAGGCGGCGGCATCATCGGTGCGGGTGTCGCAAATTCGCGCGGCTATGATGGCTCCAGTCAGATCACAGCCGTTTCGGATACTGGCATCGGTGGCGGCACGACTACAACCGCACATGCAGATATTCCATCCGGCCGCGTTGTTGCCATTTTCAACTGGCCCGGTGCCGCAGGCGGATGTTTCCAAACTGTAACCAATGACGGCTCCATTGACGTGGATTCTGGTCATGGCACTCACACAGCCAGCTCCATCTTGAGCGCTGGTGAGCCAGGCGGTCAGGGCCGTGGCATCGCCCCTGCCGCAAGTTTGGTCTTCCAGTCCACGGAAAACTGGGCAACTGTTACGAACTTTTGTCAGTTGTTTGGCGGCTATCCACCAAATGGCTATTTCCTCACAGGCTTACCCGCTGATTTGAAGACCATGTATCAGCAGGCATATGATGCCGGCGCGAGAATCCACTCCAACTCCTGGGGTGCTGCCGTCGCTGGTGATTACACGGTTGATAGCGTCAACACAGACTCATTCGTGTGGACCAACCGCGACATGGTCATTACCTTCTCCGCAGGCAACGAAGGCACCGATGCGAACGGGGATGGCGTAGTTGATAATGATTCGACTGGCGCGCCTGGCACATCGAAGAACGTCATTACCGTGGGCGCAAGTGAGAACGTGCGTCCTGATAACTGGCCTTGCGATACAAGCCTTACTTATACATCTCATGATGCGTATCAAACTGGCCAGACCTGCAATAGCATGGGCGGCAATCAGGCCAATTACCTGGGCACTTGGGGACAGCGCTATCCCGCTGACTTCCCTGCCAGCCCTCTCACCAATGATGTGACCGCAGGCAACACTCAGCAAATGGCTTCATGGTCCAGCCGTGGCCCAACAGATGACAACCGTATGAAGCCCGATGTTGTGGCTCCCGGCACATGGATTTTGTCCGGGTACTCCAGCCTTTATCAAGAAGGCTATGGCGATCCTGTGAATCCACAGAATGGTGTCTATCAATGGGATGGATGGGGCACACCATTCAACGGCGAATATAAGTACATGGGCGGCACATCTATGTCTAACCCGCTCGCGGCTGGTGGTGCAACGGTTATAAAGGATTACTACAACAAAGCCTATAGCCTCAACGCCAGCGCAGCCCTGGTGAAAGCCACCATGATCAACTCCGCGGTGGATCTGCTGGATGAGAACAACGATGGCGTAAACGATAACGACTTCCCCATTCCGAACAGTCATGAAGGCTGGGGCCTGGTCAATCTCGATGGCGCCACCGATGGAACCATTCAATACGTGGATGAAGGCACTGGTCTCGCCACCGGCGGCTCCCAAGCCTTTAACGTGACCTCAACCGGCGGTCCGCTTAAAGTGACAGTGGTTTGGTCAGACTACCCGTCAACTGATACTGCTTCGATCAACCTGGTCAATGACCTTGACCTCACCGTCACTGGTGGAAGCAACACCTACCGCGGCAACGTTTTCTCCGGCGGTTGGAGCACAACCGGTGGTTCCGCAGACCGCCGCAACAATGTTGAGAATGTGTATGTTCAAGCCCCTGCCGGCACCTACACTGTCACTGTCAGCGGATTCAACGTTCCGAATGGTCCGCAGAAGTTTGCCTTGGTAGTGGATGGCGGCACGATTAATGTAGCGCCTCCGCCTACCAGCACCGGGTTCCTATCACCCACCGCTCAGGCCGCTGTCACATCCAGCGCCGGCGACAACAATGGTTATGAATCCAACCCAGCCAACGCCTTTGCCAATGACGCATCCCTGGCAGTTGACCTGAACAGCGGTTCGAACAAAAACACATCCTGCACGAACACCGGCAAGGATAAGCACCTGTTCTATGACTATGGCTTCAATATTCCTTCGGGAACTGTGCAAGGCATCGAAGTACGCCTTGATGCACGTGCAGACTCCGCCAGCGGCGCGCCCAAGATATGCATTCAAATTTCCTGGAACGGCGGCACATCCTGGACCGCGGCTAAGAACACCTCAACCCTCTCCACCACAGAAGCCACCTACATTCTGGGTGGGGCTGCGGATATTTGGGGACACACCTGGTCGCTAGGCGAATTTTCCAATACCAACTTCCGCATACGAGTAATCGATGTTGCAAGTAACAACTCACGCGATTTCTATCTCGACTACATCGCAGTGAACGTCACCTATCAGCCATAAGTATTGAAGCTGGTAAATTTCAAGAAAAGATGGGCGCCATTCGGTGCCCATCTTTTTAATTTCCACCGTTGTTATTTTATATTGGTTAGGCTTTCGATTCGCAGGCTTGAGTCGGCTGTTGCACCTATTCCAGAATAACAGTAATATACAGGTGCTGTTGTAACAACCCAACTTTATAGGAGAGTTCCCATGACCAAGCTTTATAAGTTATCACGCCGTGATTTTCTAAAGGTATCGAGTCTCGCCGCTGTAGGAATGACATTGGCCGCTTGTGCCCCAGCACAGACGAGCGTCGAAGCGCCAGTCACTAATGCGGATGAAGCCCTGCAAAGATTGCTCGAGGGGAATCAGCGATATGCTGATAACAAGTCCATAGATTTAAACGAATCGCAAAGCCGACGTGTTGAAGTGTCCAATGGGCAGAGTCCGTTTGCCATGATCTTCAGTTGCGTCGATTCACGCGTCCCACCTGAACTGGTATTTGATCGGGGACTAGGTGATCTATTCGTCATCCGCACTGCTGGCCACGTTCTTGATAATGCTGTGCTTGGCAGCCTGGAGTATGGAATAGCCGAGTTAAAAATTCCGCTCCTGATGGTGCTGGGACACGAAAAATGCGGCGCGGTCAAAGCCACGGTGGAAGCCGTGGAAAATAATGCTACTGCCGAAGCAGATATCAATTGGCTGGTGAATGGGATTCGTCCTGCCGTGGAAGCGGCTAAAGATCAGCCTGGCGATTTGCTCGACAATGCCGTGAAAGTCAATGTCTCACTAACTGTTCAACATCTGAAAGAATCGCCCATCCTCTCGGAAGCGCTTGAAAAAGGAGAACTTAAAATCGTGGGAGCGCGTTACGATTTAGATACAGGCATCGTGGAGGTCGTCGAGTAGCGCGCGAAGAATTAATTGCAGAAAATAGCTATTGATAAAACTCCGAAGTCGTGACTTCGGAGTTTCTGTTTGCCTTGCTAAAAAATTTATGTTTGTACTATTGATCCATGCGGCGCAAGATCCACAGACCCGAGTTCATATCGCTGGCATAAATGAGGCCTGTCGCTTCATCGTAAGCCACGCCCCAGACCTGCGGCGCATTAGATAACACACCACGCTGTGATGGTTTCACCGGGTTGTTGGCCGAGGGCGGAACAAAGTAAGCCACCTCTACAATCGCGCTTGGGTTGCTTGCATCCACCACCCGAATCCCATCCGTATACCAAGCCATATAGATATCAGTACCAACCACCAGCGCGTTATGAAGCGAATAATCGCCTGCGGCCTGGGTATTCGTCCCAATCGAGTTCGGCGTTCGATACTCTCCGATCTGTACAGGTGCCGCGAGGTTGGAATAATCATAGACGCGCAGATAACCCTGTCCCTTTTCAATACCTGGGCCCGATGCCTTGCAGAAATCTTCGTCCGCGCTGAACAATAGTTGGCGGACATCATCATATGAAGCAGAGTGCGCATCGCCATCCGCATTCGCTGGATACACAGTTCGGCCTTTGAAAACGGGCTGGGCTGGATTCGTCAAATCCAGAGCGATGAAGCCGCTGTCCCAATAGGATACGAAGACGAGCTTGCCATCATCAGATGGCTCCGCCCCATGCCCATAATTGGGATCGGCATCACATCCCTGCCCCGCGTAGAACGGGCCGCCAATCTCCTGAATTCCCCAGTCTGATGTCTGCACCGGATTGGCAGGATCAGTGATGTCAATCAAACGGAAATCGCCATCGCCATTCCGGTCACGGTAGCCGCTGGGAGTACTTGCATCGGGGTAACGGCTTGTCGGCACAGTTGCATAAGCGAAGGTGTGGCGCAAGTCTGTACGATGTTGGATCTCGAACTCGTGAACGCCGCGCGTGCAGCAACCCGTGTTGAGATAACCGATCTGGATTGGCGCCGCAGGATTGGTAACATCCCAAAGCATCAAACCGCGATCTGCGTTTGTGTCATAGCGAGAGTCACCGCAGTATTGGATTCCGCCAACGGCGATGTCATGCCCTTTCGAGCGCCCATACTGAGCAGTGTATACGACTACGTCTTCAATGGAAGTATTAGGTGGATTCTGGAGCCGCCCCACCACCTGCGGATTTGCCGGGTTGCGGGCATCCACGATGACAACGCTTGTACTCGAACCCTGTGGACAGAAGCGATCTTTCGACCCTGAGGCCCAGTCGCCAAATCCCCATTGGCCAACGTAAGCATAGCCTTTGTGCACCCAAACATCGGCATTGAAGCCTCGCCCACCGAGATCATTGTGGCCAACGACCACCATGTTGAAGGCCTGCCCGACATTGGAGCCGCCACTATCTGCCCGTACTGCCCCTGAAGACAACAGGATGACCACAGCGATTACGCTCAACAACAATCGAATGTTATGTATACGGTTCATCACGTTTCCTTTCATACCGATAAAAATTGGAGATTCAAAACCCAAGTTGTCCTGATTATTATCATTATAGGGATTTCATAGCAAGATTCAATACCTTTTGCAGAAATTTAGTTTGATCGGAGATGCCCAAAGAGGAAGCTGTATTGCATTGATGAAGCACAAAAATCTGAATTTTTATCAGCTCAATTATGTTTAAAAACAAACTCACCCGCGAAAGATTAATTTCGGGGTGAGTCATGGACTACATTGGTGTTACAGCACAAGCTTTTAACGAATGATTACTGCGTCAATCGATCCGTTGGTGCCACCGGATGTGTTTGAAGTGACGAAAACCAGTTTAAGTGTATGGCTGCCTAGTGTTAGCTGACCAGGATAATCCCACCGCATCTGGAAGGTGGACGAAGAGGCCTTCTGGTCAATCGTTCCGACCAGCACATCGTCTACATAAACATCCATTTTCCTAAAGGCGGTACCGCCCTTATAGATTACGCTGAAAGATTGTCCGGTAAAGGCAAAAGTTGCATAGGCACCGTTCTGCGATGTTTGCTTAAAGGAGCGGTTATAAGCCTGCCTCTTGCTCACATTGTCCCAACCAGCGGAGTAGAGAAAGCCGCCATCCATGTCGTCATAGGTGGTTTCCAAGGCTGAAGGGTTGGTCGCAATCATCGTTGCTGTTGGCGGCACCAAGGTCGGCGCAACGGTAGGTGACGATGGTATGGGCGATGCGGTTGGGGTGGTTGTTGGCAATATGACCGACTGGGTGGGTGTGGGTGATGCTGGGACAGGAGTTGCAGTATTAATGGCCACAGCGGTTGAGGTTGGTGTAAAGCTTGGGACCAGGATTGTACTGGTGGGCGCCGGCATGCTCGTTGACGTAGGCGCGACACTGCCAATTGTGTTCCCAACCAGCGTAACGCCTGCAGGTTCGTAAACATAGATCGAGTTGAATATCGTATTGTACGAAACCAATACGTTCTGATTTGGTGTGGTTTGCAGGGAAATGGATCGTATCTGTCCGCTTGGCACGTTATTATTGGTGATGGTTACATTCGTCAGGGTGCCACCCGTATTGCTTGCATAAGCGGAAACTCCGGACCGGCATTCAATGATCGTATTACCCGATATTAGAATATCATGCAATTGAGCTCCCCAGCCTGTATAGAGCTCTTCACCCAATGCTATTCCATGGGCCCTTTTTCCGTCACGCAGATGCGTGCCCGTACAGTAGGACAGGTTGTTCTGCACATTTACGAACGGGGAGTTGTCAACGTAAATATTAACCCCGAAATTATCGTAAACCGTATTGTTTTCCACCTGGGCAACCACCCCGCGTGTGACAGCTATTCCTTCTCCACAATTGTCATAAACCGTGTTGTTTCGAATGGTTGTGTTTTCTCCTCCGGCCTTGACCTTGAGCGCGCTTCCCCACGTAGTCGATAGGCCGCATGTCCCCACCCCATTTTTAGTGACATTATCATGCACGAGGTTGTTTTCAACAATCACGTACTTGCCCGTAACGAGGATTCCGAAGTCAGTGGCTCCAATGGCTTCAAATCCCGAAACATTAATATAGCTGCCGCTCACCACGATTCCATTTGCCTTCACACCCTGCATATTCAGGATGGCTCCATTCCCAATAACGGTAATGGGCGAAGTTGCAGTACCTGAAGTTGAAAGGGTCAATGTTTCGCCATAGATCCCAGGCATTACCTGCAATGTATCGCCAGCGGCCAGGACTGAAACGGCTTTTGCAAACGTCTTGAAGGGCGAGGTAGCTGACCCTGAATTCGTATCACTGCCGCTGGTACTAACGTAATAAATATTGGAACTCAACATTCCGCTTTGAGATCCCGATATCCTAGCACTAGGTAAGTCTGAAGCCAGCGCATTGTAATAGCCCCCTAGCGCAAGGGTCAGTGCTACCATCAAACTCATTAATCGATATGCCTTCTTTTTCACTTATTTCTCCTTACAAAAAATAAAACTGCCTGGCGCATACCAGGCAATTTTCCCGGAATACGTCGGTAGCCTGGCAATCATCGTAGCGGACGAACCACTACCTTTAGACCCGTGGCTTTGCGTCCCCGGCTTTCGCCGGGTTTGCTTTTTTCGAACATATTGATTGAATTTTTTCACAACAGCGAAGTTCTATATTGCGTCGCCAAGATTATCATGACCCCTCTGGAATAGACTTATTATGAGTTAAGAATCCCTAAACATTTTTGGAAACATTACATATAAGTAATAAATCATCTCAAATTTATTACTATTTACATTAATACAACCGGGATTGCGGAGCATATTTTCTTGGTCTTTGCATTTGTGCAAATTCCTTATTACTTCTTATTACCCACATATCTCTTAGAATCTATTAATAAGTAACTCATCAAAGATAATTCAATGCAATTGCTGGACGATGACCGCGAACGTTAAAGGCCCAGCATTTGTGAGTAGTGAACAATTCGCATACTATAAACAGGATCAAGTTGCAATTCAGATCTGAAATAAGTATACTTAAATTGGGCCGAGGATGCCCGTTGAAACAAGATTTGGAGGTTTCATGGAAAAGAAAATCGGCTTGTGGATTGACCACAAAAAAGCAGTGATCGTGAAAATTGAAGGAAAGAAAGAAGAGGTGCTGCAGATCGAATCGAAGGTGGAAAAACGTGTGCGCGCCAAGGGCAGAGGAGTGCGTGGGAGGGCGGCCCACACCGCGCTGTTTGTTGCAGAAGAACCCCAGAACGACAGGCGCTATCAGGAACATCTCAACAAGTATTATGAACAAGTCATTTCGGCGATCGGAGAGGCAGATTCGCTGCTGGTGATCGGCGCTGGAGAAGCAAAGCATGAATTTGAAAAAAGGCTTGCACACAATGGCAATCACGTTAAGGAAGTCCATGTCGAAACCGCAGACAAGATGACCGAGCGCCAGATAGCGGCAAAAGTACGAAAGTATTTTGAAAAGTAAAACTACAATTGATGGCATTTGATAGTAAGAAGTCATATGATGAACCTGTCGCTGTGATACACATTTCAAATTGGAGGACATCATGTCAAAAGACTCAGTACGTCAACTTGCCAACACGCTTTCAGTGGTGCTGGCGCTCGCAGTTAACATCTTGGCCAGCACCCTGCCGCTTAACGGGCAAAACACAGGCGAGATCTCAGATCGCTTTCAGGTTTACTTCGTTCCTGCGGGGTATGTCTTTGCCATCTGGGGCATCATCTACATTGGCTGGATCGCATTCACGGTCTATCAATACCAGACCGCACAAAAGGAAAGTCCGCGCTTACGCAAACTTGGCTACACCTTTGCATTAAGCGGCATCTTCAACGCCGCCTGGTTGTTCTGCTGGCATTACAATTTGTTTGGCTTGAGCGTACTGGTCATGTTGGCCTTGCTCATCCTGCTAATCATCAGCTACCTCAACTTGAATGTTGGTCGCACACCTGTTAGCAATGCTGAAAAATGGAGCGTGGATATTCCCTTCAGCATCTATCTTGGCTGGATCAGCGTTGCTACCATAGCCAACGTCACAGATTATCTTTACCTCATCAATTGGAATGGCTTCGGCATTGCGCCGCAGGTCTGGGCAGTCATCATGCTGGTTGTCGCCAGCATTCTCGCCCTTGCCATGACGATCACCCGCCGCGACTCAGGTTATGCGTTCGTGCTGGTTTGGTCATTCATCGGCATCGCCATTAAACAAGCAGCCACGCCCCTGGTCGCAAACAGCGCCTGGGTTGCCGCTCTCTTTGTGCTCGCGTTGGCAATTTATAGCATCGTCCAACGCAGGCGCGCATAATTTGCATTGCCTCAAAAATACGGTAAGATTGGCGCACTCAAAAGGTGCGCCAATTATGTTTAACATCGCAAATGCCCGCTTCGCTTTTCTGGATGTCGAGACCACCGGCCTTTCTCCGTGGTTTGGAGATCGGATTTGCCAAATAGCCATTGTCCTGACGGAAGGCAAACGCATCAAATCGACCCTTGACCTGCTCATCAACCCCGAGCGGACTCTTTCGCCCGCGGCTATTCACGTGAATGGCTTGGACGAATCCAAATTATCCGTTGCGCCGCGATTTGCAGAGGTAATCGACCAGATAGATACTGCGCTCAAAGATGCGGTAGTGGTCTGTCATAATGCTAAATTTGATATCCAATTCCTCGATAATGAATACCGCAAGTTAGGCCGCACTGTCGAAATCCCTAATTTGATAGATACGCTTTTATTGGCACGCGAGTTCTACGAATTGCCATCCTACAGCCTACATCATCTAGCTGATGATTTCCACGTCTCAGCTAATGTTCAAGGTTCTCGTGCCCTCGCAGATGCGATCACTGCAAAAAATCTCTTCTTCGCCATGATGGACTCGCTCAAATCCATGAACAAACCCTTGGATGATTTTATCGGCATCTACAACTCCCCCGCCTGGCCTGAAGAAGGTGTGTACCTGCCCACTGAACTCAGCGAAGCCATCAACAGCGGCAAGCGTTTGTTTATCAAATATATGGATAAAGACGGTGAGACATCCGAACGCTGGATCACTCCCAAGGATGTGATCGGTTTATCCGATTACATCTACCTGCAAGCCTATTGCCACACCCGCGAAGCTGAACGCACTTTTAGACTTGATCGTATTATTGATGTGGCAGTGGAAGTAGAAAAATAATTAACTATTAAAGACTCAGCCACGGATTTCACTGATTTACACGGATTCTAAAATCCGCGCTAATTCGTGAAATCCGTGGCTTATTTTTGTAATACATTGGCAAACTATGAACTTGTTTTCATGATCTGCGCCAGCGCATTCTTGAAAGCCTCGTAAGGCTGTGCACCGACTATTGCATAACGGTCATTGATCACATAGGTCGGCACACCTGTCACGCCGATCTGCTGTGCCCAGCGGACTTGCTCCACAACCTGGGCAGTGTACTTCCCACCCTCCACAACAGACTGCATATCATCTGCATCCAAGTCTACTTCCTCGGCGGCGGAACGGAGCACATCCCATTTGCTTACATCCGACCCCTCGCCATAGACTTTGCGAAAGATCACGTGATGGAATTCATTGGCTTTATCGTGCTCGCGGGCATATTCAGTAGCTTCATGCGCAAGGCGCGTGTTGTAGATTCGCTTGGTAGAGTTGAACTCCATCCCATACATACTCGCCATGCTGCGTAATCGTTCTTCCGAACCATTGGCACGCGCACGCAGAATGTAATCGGACAATTCCATGCCTTCGGGCGGAGTATCGGGGCGCAAATAATACGGACGCCATTCCACATCCACTTTGTATTCATCTTTCAGTAGGTCGACCACACCCTGGCCGACATAGCACCATGGTCAGATGTAATCAGAGAAAATGGTCAGTTTGAAATCCATTGACAGTCCTTGTTTGTTGAGATGATGGATAGACTGTCAATGGTGGGTGGTTCTTACTCTGATTATGTCATTGCGAGGAGCGCTCTTGCCCTTTGCGATACCATCCCGAATGTTCTTATCGGGACGAAGCAATCTCTACAGCGTTGACGGAGATTGCTTACCCATTCGGGTACGATGTCGGGCAGACGATCACTGCCCTCGCAATGACATGGGCCCGTCTAATCATAATAATTTCGCCAGCAGGAAAATTCTTCGCCAGCAGGAGTAGTGACGATCATGGGCCAGTCGGTATCTGTGATCTTATACTTATCAATTTCCTTGCTGACGGAGGCAAGAGCCTGATCCGCATTGAAACGGGAGAAGTGGAAGGATTGCCAGGTGAATTCACGATCATCCCGCTTGCGCTCGTAGCGGATACATGCCAGGGATGCGCCTATTTTCTCTCGGACGGCATCAGGCAGGGACGGCGTCCGCAGCGCTTTAACCAGTGTAGGAACGGTGTCGTCGGAGAGGTCAATGAAGTATTGGGCATCCAATTCCACGCTGTCATCCGTCAGGCCGTTGATTTCACGCTGGATGTTCTGGTTCACGATGAAAGTATCCACATTCAAGATCGGGAGAGAAATTGCAAACCCAAATGAGGCAATAAGCATCGCAAACGCGAACATCCTTTCTTTGCGAAGGATCTCCAACACGATGGTCGCGATAAGGAGCAGGCCGATCCAGAACAGGAAGACATGTGTGTATGTGCGAAGACGCGAGAAACCATACACCGCTTCATACAGACCGAGGCGCTGGTACGCCGAAACTAGCATGACCAACAGAAGGGCAACGAGGGCAACCCCCAGCCCCGAATAGATCTTTCTCTGCGATTCAGTTTCGCGTTTTGTGATCGCGCTCAGCGTCAGCAGCATCATCAAAGCAAAGAACGCCACCGTGATCAGTTCGCCGAATCCACGGCGCGCGTATTCGGAATAGGTATAACCTTCCACGTTGATGTTGGTGTGGCCACCAAAAAAATATTGGAATTGGATCACTACAAACATGGCGAAGAGAGCTACTACACTCCCCAACACGATCGAGGATTCGACAAAACCGAGAAATGGCGGAATAATGGGTTTCCCCTCGCCAACCAGTTTTTCATCCTTTGATTCGGATGAAGCATGTAGAACGACCCCCGCCAAGGCATAACCGATGACAAGGATATAGATCAGGCGGAAAATAAATTCGGGGAGATCTTCCAGTTTGAACAGTTCCATGAAATCGTCAAGCCGCTGGCCAAAGACGACATCTGCCGAGGAAAGCAGGGCGGCAAAGATCGCAACTACTGGCAGAGCAATGATGATGCCACGTAAAATGGGCCAGAGATTATATTTTGGAGGCTGCGTCCCTGCTTCGGCCTGGGCCTTGCGAACATCCATCGTAAATGAGATCGGACGTCCGATCATGCTTCCGATCAGAGCAACGGCTTTCGCAAAGTAGTCTGTGAGGGTATATTGAACCCAGCGCCCGCCAAGGTAAGTAACCGCCAGGATGGTCATCGTCAGCAAGGTAAAGGTGTAGGCCAGGAAGGTCGTCATCGGCTCGGCGCGGATAAATGTGACAGCAGCGAAAAAGCCAAATAGCGGGAGCAGGCCCAGGCTGGCGCGATTCGGGCGAAGCCCATCACTAAATAACAGATAGAAGGCCGCGACCAGGCAGGCCATCGAAAAAATTGCAAAGTTAATACCTGGGGCATTCTTCCAAAAAAGGAAATCGAAGAACCAGCCAAGAGCGAACACGATGATCCATAATTTGTTGGGGTTTGTTTTCATATGCTTCTCCTGATCGAATTTTCGGAAGGATAGCCCTGCAAGCCTTGCGGAGACTCTCAAAAGGTATCACAAATTTTCAAGTTGGAAATTACAATTTTTATGGTCAAGCTACCTTCCGTGGCAGTGCAAGAGGCGACCAAAAGCCACCAGAATTTTTCGAGGCGAAGATTACAAATCTGTGAGAACCCAAATTGGCCTATTGACATCCAATTTATTTTGTGACATACTTTCGTCATCGTTCGGGGGCAAACAAATTAAACCGCCATCCTATAGAAAGGAGGAGGTGATGTCTCTCATGGATAGTAGCATTAAACCCAGCGCTGTGGCATCCCTCCTCAATTAAGAAGGAAGCCACAGCGCCCCACGAATGCCACCTGAAAGGGTGGCATTCTGGTTTAAAGGCATCCGTAGATTGTATAGATTTAGCAGATTTCCCAAAAATAATCTGTGCAATCTACCAAATCTGTGGATGTTGTTTAAGACTTAATAAAATCCAACAGAAGAATCCACCTTGCGTGCAAATTCGTCAATTCCCCCGCGCACATTGAAGGTATTTTTGAATCCCTGCTGCGCCAGCCACATGGTCACTTGCATACTTCTGTTACCATGATGACATAGCACGTAGACGGGGACTTCCTGCTTTTGCGCGGATTCAGACAAGGCAGCGATCCCCTCCTGTGCCAAGCGGCTCATGGGCGTGACCTGAAGCCTGCTGTCTGTTACTTTGGCCCGCTCCAACTCTGGGAGTTCGCGCACATCCAGCAAAATGAATTTTTCTTCTGATTTGAGTTTTTCACCGAGTTCGGTGACTGTGATTTCAGGAACCATGATGCCTCTTTATCTTCGCGTATGCTGATAAGCAGACGATAGACCATGGACCACTGACGATGAATTATGGTCCGCGATCAATCGTCCATGGTCTCTGTTTATCTTTTCACCGCGGGCGCGTAGAACTTATCTACATATTCCTTTACCATGCGGCGGGTGGAGAATTGCGGAATGACCGTCTTCATGGTGTCTTTCATACGGGCAATCCACTCGTGAGAAAGTTCCTTCGCATCACGACCATAATACATGGGGATGATCTCATGTTCAAGAGTGTGATACATATTCTCAGCGTCGGCTGCATCCTGGACTTCATTTGATTCGTATTCCTTGTCTTCACCAATCGACCAGCCGTTGTGACCATTATAGGCTTCGCGCCACCAACCGTCCAACACGGAGAAATTGAGCACACCGTTGATGGCGGCTTTCATGCCCGATGTGCCGCTGGCTTCCAATGGACGACGCGGAGTATTCATCCACACATCCACACCTTGCACGAGATAACGAGCTAGATTCATATCGTAGTCCTCGAGGAAGGCGAGGCGTCCGCCCGTCTCGGCCTTCTTGACGGTGCGATAGACCTTTTGGATCAACTGCTTGCCAGGCTCATCGGCGGGATGCGCCTTGCCTGCAAAGATGATCTGCACGGGCATGTTCGGGCGATTAATAATTTCAAGCAGGCGGTCAATATCCGAAAGGATCAGGTTGGCGCGTTTGTATGTGGCGAAACGGCGCGCAAAGCCAATGGTCAACGCGTAGGGATTGATCAATACACCAGATGAAACCACCTGCACGGGATGAAATCCGCCATATGCCCACCGATCACGCACGCGTTCGCGCATGTAGAAAGTAAGTTTCCGTTTGAGATGCAATCGTACGCCCCACAACTCAGGGTCGGGGATAGAGTTTATCTTTTCCATCAACGTGTGGTCGTCAAGGTTGTCGTACCAATCTTTGCCGAGGTATTTTTCGAGCAAAATGTTCAAACGGCGCGCCATCCAATTCGCAGTGTGGACTCCGTTGGTGACGTGGTCAATTGGAACATCCTTCACATTACGATCTTCCCAGAGGAATTTCCACATATCACGTGAGACTTCGCCATGCAATTCTGAAACACCATTGCTGCCCCCAGATAATTTCAACGCGAGAATCGGCATGGAATAGGTCTCCCCGTGGGGCTGATGATGCAGCGCAACATTCATGAATTCTTCACGGGTCAGGCCAAGCTCGGGCCAATAGTTGGCGAGATATTTATCCATCAGCCAGAGCGGGAATTCGTCGTTGCCCGCAGGGACGGGGGTATGCGTGGTGAAGACATTTTGTCCAAGCGTCTTTTTGGCAGCATCTGCAAAGGTGAGGCCCTTTGCCACCAGTTCACGCGCCCGCTCCAAGGTCAGGAATGAAGCGTGGCCTTCGTTCATGTGCCAGACATCTGGCGAATATCCCAAAGCACGCAGCATCCGCACGCCACCGATGCCAAGCAAAACTTCCTGCATGATGCGGCGGTCGAGGTCAGACCAATATAAGCGTGCAGTTAGCACACGATCATAATCACTGTTGCCTTCGACGTTTGAATCAAGCAAATAAAGCGGAATGCACCCCACTCGAGTCTCCCATACCTGTACAGTGATATTGCGATCTGGGAATTTAATTTCAATGGTGACGGGTTTATTATTTTTGGTAACAAGTGCAACGGGCAGATGTTCAAAGGTCAATGGATTATTGAGCGCTTCCTGCCAGCCATCTTCACTGATGCGTTGAGAGAAATATCCCTGCGCATACATGAAGCCGACAGCGATGAGTGGCAAGCCGAGGTCGGATGATTCTTTAAGATGATCACCTGATAGCACACCGAGCCCGCCTGAATAGATTGGAAGTGTTTCATGCAAACCGAATTCCATTGAAAAATATGCAATCGGATTTTTCAATTCGGGATGCGCCTTTTGAGTCCATGATTTCTTTTTGAAGTAGACATCAAATTTTTCAAAGAGTGAATCATAGAGTATGAGATAATCATTATCCTTCGCAGCCTGGTCCAACCGTGCACGCTCGATTTCTTTCAAGAGACGGATCGGGTTATGCCCAAGTCGTTCCCACAAGTCATAATCGAGGCGGCCAAAGAGACGAACGGCCTCAGGCTGCCATGTCCACCACAAGTTTGTGGCAAGTTCACCAAGGCGTGCAATGCGCTTGGGAAGATCAAATTTTTGAGAGGGGGATGATAAGAATTCCATAGCCGCGAATGATACCGTAAAAAAGACATTTCTGTATTTTTAGGCAAAGAAATTTGTCTAACGATTAAACAAAGTATGAATGATCAATATCGGAAATAATCCGCAGATCGCACAGATTGAAGAAAAAATCTGCACAATCTGCGGATGCAGTTTGGGATTAAAATGGATTAATGCCCAACATTCAACTCTTCATCACCTGCCTGACCGATTCATTCTTCCCGCAAACTGGTGAGGCCGTCATAGACATTCTCCACCGCCTCGGCATTGACGTGGATTTTCCCCGTAACCAAACCTGCTGTGGACAACCGCAATTTAACGCAGGACTCCGCAAAGATGCACGCGCTATTGCGGAGCATACGATCAAAGTTTTCGAGAACACTAAAGGCGATATCGTCACACCCTCTGGTTCATGCGCTCATCATTTCAGACATAATTATTTGGAATTATTCGAAGGTGATCCTATTTGGTATCCGCGCGCCAAGGCATTATCAGAACGAGTTTATGAATTCACCGAATATCTTGTGGACAAACTCTACATCACCGACCTCGGTGCAGAATGGGACGGCCCGCTCACCTACCATCCATCCTGCCACACTCTGCGCGGTATCCACGTGGATAAACAACCGCGTGCGTTACTGGCAAATGTTCAAGGTGCGACCCTGGTGGAATTACCCAATGCCGAAGAATGCTGCGGTTTTGGCGGCGTGATGTCTGTGGAGTACCCCGAATTATCCGCGGAGTGGTTGAAGCGGAAAATCTCCAATCTCGAATCAACCAATTCTCCAACTCTGGTCGTCACTGACGCAGGCTGTCTCATGCACATTGCGGGTGGATTGAATCGGCAGAAGAAAAGTCAGCGTGTAGTGCATATCGCGGAAATATTAAACCAGAGATAAACAGAGATAAACAAAGATGAGTCTGAATTCATTCCGCAAAAGAATCCGCGAATCAATTAATAACGAAACTCTTCAGATCGCATTAGACAACAATACCGAGCGCCGCTTGAAAGGACGCGCCGCGGCATTTGAGTCCATTCCCGATTGGCGAGAGAGACGCCGGCGTGCGCACGCAGTCCGCGCGGATGTAATTGATCATCTTGATGAATATCTCGCGCAGTTCATCGCGAAGAATGAAGAGAACGGGGTCATTGTCCACCGTGCAAAGGATGCGGCGGAGGCGATTCAAGTTGTTTTGAGCATTGCAAAGAATGCACCGCAGAGTCGCCGAGTGCGCAGAGAAGACCAAAAAGAAATCCCTGTTCACAGCGTGCCCTATGGGTATCTCCGTTCATCTGTGGTGAATTCTGTTCTAATCGCCAAATCCAAAAGCATGGTCTCCGAAGAGATCGAATTAAATCACGCCCTCGAAAAAGAAGGCATCCAGGTCATCGAAACCGATCTCGGTGAGTATATCGTTCAGCTTCGCCATGAAAGACCCAGTCACATCATCACACCTGCGGCGCATCTACGCAAGGAACAGGTGGCGCAGCTCTTTCATGAAAAACTTGGCATTCCATATACCGAAGACATTCCCACGCTGACGGCCACAGCGCGAAAAGTTTTGCGCGAGATTTTTCTCACCGCCGACATTGGTTTCAGTGGAGTTAATTTTGGGGTCGTTGAAACTGGCTCGGTTTGCATCATCACCAACGAAGGCAATGGACGGATGGTCACGACCATTCCGCCAGTGCACATTGCATTGATGGGCATGGAACGCCTCGTCCCAAACCTGAATGATCTTTCGCTTCTGCTTTCCCTGCTCCCGCGTTCCGCAACGGGACAAAAATTGACGGTCTATACTCAACTGCTTCAAAAGCCACTGCCCAATCAAACGCGTCATCTGATCATCCTTGATAACGGACGAAGCCGATTAAGAAATTCCCCGCTGAAAGAATCTTTATATTGCATTCGCTGCGGCGCCTGCCTCAATGCCTGCCCTGTCTTTCGCGAACTGAGCGGTCACGCCTACATCGGCAAAGACAAGTCCATTGCTCCATACCCTGGCCCGATCGGCTCCATTGTCTCGCCTGGCTTGCTCGGCGAAAATTTTGTTCACCTTGCGCAGGCTTCGTCACTGTGTGGCGCGTGCAAGGATGCCTGTCCCGTGGATATTGACCTGCCAAAGATATTGACTCGTGTGCGGGCTGGGCAAAGCCCGACGATGGACAATAGACCACAGACCGCAGGCGCAGGATTATCTCCATTCACAAAATTTGGCCTACAACTATACACTCGCCTCGCGACTCACCCGAAGTTGTATGCGGCCTCTCAAAAATTCGCTGCGTTTGGAAGTTTTCTTTTCTCCCCTCGCTCCCAGTGGATGCGTCTGCCCGCGTTCACAGGTTGGGGTTATAGCAAAGACTTACCGAGGTTTGCGGTGAAGACATTTCGGGATCGGATTCTGGAGTCCGACAGCTTGCTGTCGGGTGTGCAGACTGAAAATAAAAAACAAGAAAAGATGACTGTTAAAAACATGCAGGAGCAAGCTCCTGCACTCCAGAATAAAACCGAACAATTCACCAATGAACTCAGCGCACTTGGCGGCCATATCTATCGAACTCAAAATCCCACGCAATCAATTATCGAATTTCTGCTAGCGTGGAACATTCAAAAGATTCATCTCGAGCCAAACACTTTGGATGAAACTCTCTTAGTGGAAATTGGCATAGATTTCACTCACGAGCCTGACCCTGAAATTCTCGTCGGGGTGACGAAGGCCATTTGTGGACTGGCAGATACCGGGTCCGTGCTGGAAGCGGATGGGGCGTTACATGCGTCACTGTTGCCTGAAATCCACATTGCAGTGTTGAAGTCAAAAGACATTCTTCCGTCGTTATCTGATGCAATGGATTTTGTTAAAGATAAAAAATCCGCAGTCTTTATCACTGGCCCATCGCGCACAGCAGATATCGAAATGACCCTAACCATTGGCGTGCATGGCCCGAAGGAAATTCATGTGTTCGTTGACGATTCAATATCACGATGATACAATCTCGCCCGCTATTGCCCCCATCGTCTAGTGGCCCAGGACGAAGCCCTCTCAAGGCTTAAACCGGGATTCGAATTCCCGTGGGGGCACATCCCTTGACCCCGCAAACGCGGGGTTTTTTCTTTGGAAAGGAATCCATGACCCATACATCAAAATCTCGCGGCTATCTCATTGCCCTCACAGCCACCATCCTCTGGTCATCCACCGGCATCATCATCAGTTACCTGAACAAAACCTATGCCCTGCCATCATTTGTGTTGGCATTCTGGCGCGACCTGTTTGTTTCATTTGGCATGGTCGTGGGACTTTTGCTATTCAACCGTCCGCGCTTTCGGCTTGACCGAAAACGCTGGGGCTTTATGATCGTTTATGGATTCGTGTTGGCGGTCTTCAACTCGATGTGGACTTTTTCGGTTCAATACAACGGGGCGGCTGTTGCAACCGTAATGGCATTTTCCTCACCTGCAATGACGGCCATCTTAAGCAAGATCGTCTTCAAAGAAAAGTTCAGCAACATAAAAGTCATATCGATTTTGCTCAGCCTAGCTGGAATCATTTTCGTCTCTGGCGCATATAATCCCTCTGCATGGAATCTCAACCCATTGGGAATCATCTTTGGGTTGCTGACGGGTTTGCTGTTCGCCATTTACAACCTGCAAGGGAAACACGCATCGGATACACATGTCGATTCGTGGACAGCACTGCTCTACAGCTTTGCATGTGCAACCGTGTTTCTATTATTCTTCAACATAGGCAATGATCTGTTCATCACAGGCAAACCCGTATTCACAGATATGCTCTGGCTCGGAGATTCAGTTGTAGGATGGGGAATACTTTTCTTTCTTGGTGTTGCGCCAACCCTCGGCGGCTTCGGTCTTTACACCTTGAGCATCCGCTATCTTTCCCCCACCACTGCAAATTTGATCGCCACTCTTGAACCCGCCTTCACCGCGATCTGGGCCTATTTCTTATTAAGCGAAATCCTCACTGGCCCGCAACTCTTTGGAAGTCTGTTGGTGCTGATCGGCGTGGTCTTATTGAGGTTTACTGATTAAGTTCCCATATCATCCGTAACCCATCCAGGGTTAGCCAGGGAGCAATCACGTCAATCACCTTCGTCTCTTTGGCGACGACTTCAGCCAGTCCGCCCGTTGCGATGACTTTCATATCGCTTCCCAATTCGGACCTGAATCTTGCCACCATCCCCTCGACCATGCTGACATACCCAAACAGCAGCCCCGATTGCATCGCATGGATCGTATTACGTCCAATAACAGAGGGAGGTACCTGCAGATCGATGCGTGGAAGTTTCGCCGCACGCGTGAACAGAGCCTCTGCAGCCAGGTTGATGCCTGCTGTAATTGCGCCGCCAAGATATTCGCCATCTTTCGTGATCGCGTTGAAAGTTGTCGCTGTACCAAAATCCACCACGCAGGCAGGGCCGCCATATAATTTCATCACCGCAACCGCATCGCAGACACGGTCAGCGCCCACTGCTCGCGGGTCCTCATAGCGGATCTTTATCCCCGTTTTGATACCTGTATCTACAACCAGTGGCTCTTGTTTGAGATATTCGCGGCAGGCTTGGATCACACGTCCCGTCAATGGCGGCACAACAGATGCAAGCGAAATGCCCGTTATGTCTTTCAGAGTCTTCCCTGCATTTTGCAAGAGGCCTAAAAACTGCAAGCCGTATTCATCAGGCATACGGTTGTGGTCAGTAGCCAAACGCCAATGCGCGCCAAGTTTATCGCCTTCGTAAAGGCCAAGGGTTAAGTTGGTGTTGCCAATGTCAATGGTGAGGAGCATGGCTTTATTTTACCCCTTTCGATTATTTTCTACGGTGCTGCCGCATAAAATGGAGCCAACCCATGCAAGACGGTAATGATGAACCAGAAATTATTGACCATTAATGTCAACACGACAATAGTCAGAATGATTTCAAACCACTGTCTATCTATAAATTCAGATAAAGCGAGTGCAATGAAAAAGACCAGGGCATAGATCCAATATGGCGTGTAGAGGAAAAGTTCCGTGCCGTAGAACATGTGCATGAGAAAGTTGAAGGCTAGTGTGCCAAGCAGACCCAACATAAGCGGCATGTGTTTGGATGAGCGGATATTTTTTACGAAGACGATGAACGAGCCCGCCAGCAGGATCAGCCATAATGCGAGGGGAATATTGCCAAGCCCTTTATACGAAGCAAGGTGGTGCTCGCGGACATCGAAGGTCTTCAGGTCAATGGTTGGAAATGGGGGTTTATTCGAAACCGCTTCAATGGGACTTGGCCCCACTGTGCCGTACAAAAACATGGTGCGGCTGACAACTTGGAATTTTTCAATGAAATTCGCTGCAGGAACCTCTTGCGTTGTTTTTACAAAATTGAATTCAAAGGCCAGGTCAGCAGGCACGAAGAAGAATGTCTGTGAATTTGGATAAATGGCGCTCGTAATAGTGGTCAACACAACACCCAATGCAAATACAAGCGCTGTGTATTGAATCAAACGGCGGATACCGAATTTGTTGAAGAAGAGGCCGATCACACCTTGTGCAATGTTGGTGATGGTAATACCAAAAAGAAGCAAACCCGCAGGCGCGAGAACGAAAAAACGTCTTTCATTGGCTTGAATTAGCAAAAAGAAAAAGATGAGCGCAGCAGCACCGAAAACATAATTTTCGGTGAGCGAGCCAAAGAGCAAGTGCGTGGCCGTAGAACCCAGCAGGATGGCGAAAATGAATGCATAGGTCTTTGACTCGGTAGCACGTTTGACAAAGAGCCATGTCATGAATACGCAGAGTCCACTAATCGCAGCAGAGATCAGCATGCCAGCGAGGGCCCAATGCTCGCCCATGAAGCCCGCCGCAAGGCGAATCAACGGGCGCAAGATGATCAGGGTCAACGGGTGCACGGAGCGATTGACTACGTCTCCCTCGGGGCTGGCAAGGATGGTCATCCAAGGGCCAGCGTCTGATTCAAAGAGCACGCTGTTGATGCTTAACGCGGGATGATTCAGTGCCCGTGCAATGATGAGGTTGATTAGAAAGAACATTCCGCCTGCGTACAATCCAGGCAGGTTATTCTGGAGTCCAGCAGCTTGCTGCTGAACTGTGGAACAGCTTGCTGTTCCACTCCAGAGATTTAAAACATATAGACCCAACACCCCCGCCGCCAGAGCAGTGATGACGAATAAGGCCATCCATTTCTGCGGAACGATGATGTATTCCCAAACAAACATGGACGGAAATTGCAGGCTGGCATAAATGATTGCGGACAAAAGCAATGGCAAGGCGAGAGCAAGAATGACATTTAGTGGCTTGCTTAGGTATCCGTCATGGAATGAGCTTGCTGCTCGGCGGACAAGATAATATCCAACCACACTGCCAAGGGCGACGAAAACGACAGTGAACAAGACCATGCCAAACGGAGTGCGAAGCACTTCGCTCAAGAATCCAACTGCGCTATAAGTTAGGTTCAAACTCAACAAGAAGCCAGCAAGATAATGTGGGATGGAATAACGCGCCCGCATGGTGGCTGCCCATTGCAAGATGGCAGGGAATGTTTCAAATAGGAGAATGCCGATGGCCAGAGCAGGCACAACGGTCAGAAAGAGGCGGTCTATCGGTGATGAATAATCAGCGAAGTTGAAAAACGTCACAGCCAGAAAATAGCTGACGATGAATCCGATCAACAGACTGATGATGGCGCGTAGGGGTTTCATTGGATGTCTATGTCGGGCAGCACCCACAGGGTAAGTAAGCTGCCCGACTCCAGAGTAAGAATTATTCTTTAACCGCCATGATAATTTCAGAGATCATATCGTAGCGGTGGAATTGCGGCATGATGTAAATGCCGCTGGCCCAGCCTTTGATGCCCTCGATCAACTCCACAGCGAGTTCGATACCGATCTTCGAGCCGCGCTCCGCATCGCCAGCGGACTCGATTCGCTTGCGCGCTTCTTCGGGAATGAAAATGCCAGGTACTTCGTTGTGAAGGAAGGTTGCGTGCTTTGCGCTGACCAACGGCAGAATACCCGCGAGGATAGGCTTGTCTAATTTGCCATGCTTGGCTTCATAAGCTTCAATCAACTTGGAACCATCATCGGCGCGATAGATGGGTTGGGTGAGGAAGAAATCTGTGCCCGCTTTAATTTTGCGATGCATATTTTTCACTTCCGCATCCATATCCTGCGGACAAAGGTTCAAGGCCGCGCCAACGAAAAAGTTTGTAGGCTGACCAATGCTCGTGCCCGAATGATCCACACCCATGTTGAAACCCTGCTTGATAAGTTTAATGAGGCCCGATGGGACGAGGTCATAGTTATCCGTGGCTTCAGGATAATCGCCAATGGAAGTAGGATCGCCCATTACAACAAAAACATTTCGCAAACCAATGGCGTGCGCGGCAAGCAAGTCACCTTGCACACGCAGGAGGTTTCGCCCGCGGGTGGGGAAATGCAATGTAGTTTCCACGCCGATCTTGCGCTGCACCACATCACACACTGCCCAGGCAGACATTCTCATGCGCGCCATCGGGCTGTCTGCCACGTTGATGACATCTGCTCCAGAATCATATAGCAAGGATGCACCCGCAAGAAGCTTATGTGTTGAAAGCCCGCGCGGTGGGTCCATTTCTACAGAAATGGAAAATTTTCCATTGGCAAGTTTTTGAGCAAACTGCGTGGGTTGTTCGGCTGGCTCGGCGGAATCTTCATCTGTCGGAAGTAATATCACATCGACATTTGAATCAACCCGCGCAGATTCCAATGCCTTCTTCATGGATGCAATATGTTGAGGCGTAGTGCCGCAGCAGCCACCCACGATATTTGCGCCCGCTTCACGGAACGAAAGCGCATAATCGCCGAAGTACTCGGCATCCGCGGGATACATGATTCGTCCACCAACTTGTTCGGGCCAGCCTGCATTTGGCTTCACCCAAAATTTGCCGTTGGGCACAGCCTGACGCATCTGTTTTAAGATGCGCAATAATTGTGATGGGCCGCCAGAACAATTGACGCCGATCACATCCGCACCTGCCTTTGCGATTCTGTGCGCGACTTTGGCAGGGCCATCGCCAAGCAGAGTTCGGTCATCGCGAGTGAAGGTCACCGAAGCGACGACAGGCAATGAGCAGGTCTCCTTCGCGGCTTTGATTGCTTCTTGAATTTCATATACATCACTCATGGTTTCAATCACAATCAAATCTACGCCAGCTTCAGCCAACGCGCGGATCTGCTCCGCAAACGCTTCACGCGCCTCCTCCAGCTTGACTCTGCCATACGGAGCGATCCTCACCCCCAGCGGACCGACATCTCCCGCGATCAACACATCCTTGTACGAGGCCGCCACCACACGCTTTGCAAGCTCCACGCCTGCGCGATTGATCGCAGCCACATCCTCTTCCAGGCCATGCTTGCTTAATTTATATCGGTTCGCGCTGAATGTGTTGGTGATGATCAACTCTGCGCCTGCTTCGATATATTCACGATGAATCTCAGCCACAGCAACGGGGTTGGTCAGGTTTAGCTCATCAAAGCATTTGTCAAAGCCAATGCCGCGCGCGTGGAGCATGGTTCCCATTGCACCGTCGGCTAGTAAAGTTTTTTCGGAAATTGTTTCAATAAGGTTCATATTATCTCTTTCAAGGTTTTTTTATCACGGCCAGCAATGCATCACCGCGCATAATCTTGTAAACGATCTCCGCTTCGGGATAGGAGGTCTTATCAAAATCATAACGTGTTGTTACAACTACATAATCGTAAGTATCCTGGCCCTCGTCCCTGCTCCATGAGTACACCAACAAATCTTCCCTTGCGAAAATCGAGTAGACGTTGCCAGGCCCATCCACCCAAACGGTTGCATCGGCTGGTGCAACCTTGTTGACATACTCCGCAGCCTCGCGATAGGATGTCAACCAGTAATCGGTTTCAAACCGTCCCTGCACATTGCCAACACCGCCTACAAAGCTGTTGTAATAAATATATTCATAAGGATGAAGCGAGAGGATACCGAGAATCCCAGGGAGGAGGCAGATCGAAATCAACGCGAGCTGCCATTTTACATTCCTTATCTTTTCGAACGCAGCCCCAGCCATTAGAAATACGGGCGGTAATACAAACAAGACCTGCCTGAAATTATCATACAAAACAACATGCAAAATAATAAACAGAATTGTTGGAACGAGAAACCACAGGATGGATAACACAAGAAGTTCGCGCTTCTTTTCCGCGCCGAAAATTGACAGCCCCCATCCGGCCAATGCCAACACCCAGACTGGCTCGGTCAACTGAATGGCAAACAGGGTGGGGATGTATGAAGAAGGTATATCTTTTGCAAGATATTTTTCACCGTTGAACAGCACCTCTCCAAACCAAGGATAGGAGGACATTTCCATCAAGCTGTCTGCGAATCGCAGGGCGGGGTTCATCCACAGGTAGGGCCAGGTAAGGTAAACGGCGATCATGGCGATCACGGCGTACATGCCAAGTGCGGGAAGTGCCTGTCTGCCAACGATCTGCAGGGCATAATAGATCACGATCAAGCCAATGAAGGGGCCCAGGATGCGAGTGGAGGTTGTGAATCCCAGCAGGATGGCTGGCAAAAGCACCGCGAGGAGAAGCTTCAATAAAGCGGGCTGAAAGCGATACCAGATAAAAAGAAGCAGAGCAGTGGAAAGCCGAAAGTAAACAGCGCGTGCTCGCAAAAACAGCAGGAAATATCGCTGGATGTAAGTTTCAGCGGAAACGCTATGGAGTTTGGAGGCTATCAGTGTGATGATATTGGTAGTACCAACTTGTGCTGAATATACAAGGCCGGAAATATAGCCGTGAATCACCTCAGTGAAGATAAACAACGAGAAAACAGAGGCAAGCCAGAGCGCGGTCAGAAGCGTCAGCCTCCGTTTGGAGGAGGGTTCCAAAAGATCAAGTGAAATCCCTTGAATTGAGTCGATCATTTTGAATCCCAACGCCAGACTGATGGTAAAGAGGGCAAGGAATGGCGTATCTTTTGGGTTAATAAATGTATGCCCCCAAATGAGAGGTTGGGTCACAAGCAGGAGAGTCGCTCCCATAGCAGGGATTTGAGTCAACCAACGCCGCGCAATAGAATAAAATGCGACCATGCCTGCAAAGAAAGTGAGGAAATAGATCAGGTGTCGAAGATCGGGAAGAAGAAAAGGAAGAAAGGTAGCTAAGAATCGCGAGCCAAGCGCAACAGCCATCACATAAAAGGGCCCGTAGTATCCCAAGTCTTGAGGCGTGACATCCACGATCCCCTGCTGGGGCCAAGTCGTATACGCGGCGAGGGATCGATCGGCATATTTTTGGAGCGAGCGATCGTCCCAACTCTCGCCAAATTGATCGAAAGTCAACAGACCTGCAAACAGGATAACTGCAAATAGAATAATAGCGGGAAGATTCTTCTTCATGGAAGATCACCCATTTAGTTTATCCAGCCATTGACTTGCAGTTGAGAAGGGTTGTGAAGGTGTTTTGCTTTTCGATGTTTGCCACATCAAGCCTAACATGATTATCGGCGCAATAAGGCGACCATAGGACCAGGGGAAGAAATCAAACGAAGGAAGGATAAATTCGAGAGCATAGGCGAAGCAAAACCACACCCACAGGTTTGGAGTGTCGATACGCTTTAACATCAATAAAAATGATAACGTGACAAACAGGCCGTGATGATCCCAAACAATGGGCGATGCTAAAGTCATGATAATGAAAAGCGGCGGGAGAGCATTCAGCATTTTGTTTCCGTCATTTGCGAACGACTGCCCGCGGATGTTTTTTATCATCACGGCGATTGTCGCAATTAAAAGTGCTGCTTTGGCAATATAGATCATTATGCGCGTCCACAAAGTATTAATGCCGAAGAATGGATTGAGGAAGCGCAGGAATGAATCAAAGGATGTGTCGTGGAAATTCGTGTCGGGGATTTGAGTCAGAATGCTAATGTTGTTCAGATAATCATAATAAGGCGAGACTCCGTTAATTGCAACGGGGATTGCTACGATCACAAGAAAGCTGATGAAAAACCAAATCAGCCAGCGCCAGTTGAACTCAAGCAGAAAAGCTAACACAAGCACTGCGGGGGATGTCTTTAGATGAACAGCGAGGGCCAAGGTCAACGCAGAGAGGAATGTGTTTTTAGGATATGTAAGAATACTAAGGAAGATCAAGTCCATCACCAGCAGGTTGACCTGCACGAAGCCCAAGGTTCGCAGCAGAGGTGTGTTAACAAGAAGGAATAGGGCTGTGACAGCAACCGTGAGACGATTTGAAAAACCATATCTTTCGAGAACACGGACAAGTAGAATGTAAAATGCGCCAAGAGCAAGCATGTTGACTGTCCACAAAATGAGGAGGACTCCCTGGTCACCAAGTGGGACGATGAATTGCAAAATGCTTGCCCAAAGCGGCAAATATAAATAGGTATCGGGCAGTGTTTGGTTATTCAGTAAAGCAGTCGCCGCCTCGATATAATAGGCATAATCTCCATAGCGGAATCTTTCGCGCAGGATATTGAGATAAACGAACATTACAAGAAAAAAACCTGCAACAGTGAAAACATTCCCAGTATTTATTTTTTCATTGGCAAGCATGTATAGCAACACACCCAGAAATAGCCAGGTCAAGGCTGTTGCTGACATGGTTACCACGAGATTAGATAATGGCCATTGCTGTATGAAGAGGTTGAGACCTTCGCTGTCGTTACGAAGATATATGGCAATAAGGCTGGCAATGACCAACAAGGTGATTCCAATCCATGATTTGAATGCGGTTTGCAGGGAATGTTTCATTGATATGATCCAGATGGAGTTATCGGCGATAAGTTTATCATGGGGGAATGTGCATAAGTAGATAAGTAAACAGGTATACAAGGCACGTTTATCCGTGTTTACTTGTATACCTGTCTACTTTCTTATTTCATTAGCTGTTCAACGCGACTCTCACCCACCGAATAGTACTTCGCCTGTGCATGATGGACAATGATCGCGGCGGTAGATTGTTCGGGGATGAGTTGACCCGAGGTGGAAAGACTCATGCCGAGTTCAGATTCGACAGCGGGTAATAACTGGAAAACCTTGAAATGATCCTCCAATTCTGGGATGGCGGGATAGCCCCATGAGTAGCGCTTGCCTTGATTTTCAGCGAGACCTAATTCACGGCGGATATGTTCGTGCAGATAATTGGCCGTCGCTTCCGCCGTCTGGACTGCGAGGCCGTGGACAAAGTAGGCGTCAGTGTAGTTATGGGCAGCTTGCAACTTGTCAAATTTTTCGGTGGCATCGAGGCCAACGGTGACAACTTGAAGCGCAACCACATCCATCTCACCAGACTCGACGGTGGCATAGTAATCCGAAAGTGCAAGATGGTCATCGTGAGGCTGACGCGGGAAATCGAAGCGTGTCAGTTCCTTCTTACCTTCTGCATCTTCGTAAACAATTAAAGTATCACCATCGGCCTGGCATGCAAAGTAGCCATAAACAGCTTGAGGTTTCAGCCAATGGTCTTTGAGCGCGTCCTTGGTCATCTTTGCCAGGCGGGCATCGAAATCTTTCTTCATCTTGTCCCATTCGGCGCCGTGCGTGTTTTTCGCGCCCCAGGAGAGGCGATACAGCTCATTGATATTCAGGTGCTTGAGCACCATTTCGAGCGGCATATCTTTTACAACTCTTTGACCAAGCTTGGCTGGCAGGGCGATCGGCGCCGGGACAATGGTCGAGCGTGTGCCTTCGGTCTTGCGATACTCAGGTACCTGGGAGGCACGCCCCATTTCCATGTCTGCGTCTTTGCGGAGCTGTTCGAGCATGGCAGGCTTGCGATCGGGATCGATCAAAGCATCCATCGTGTCGAGGCCTTCGAAGGCATCCTTGCAATAGAAGACACCAGGTTCGTAGGCGTTGCCGTCTTCCGCGAAAAGGATGCGGCGGCCAAAACGGCGGTTGATGGCCGCGCCACCGATCAGGATCGGCACTTTATGTCCGCGGCGGTGCATTTCGTTGACGATCAGCGGCATTTGCTTGGAGGTGGATACCAGCAAGGCAGACAAGCCGATTGCGGTCGCATTCGCCTCTACAGCTTTGGTGATGATCGTCTCAGCCGGGACCTGCTTGCCGAGGTCGATCACGGTGTACCCGTTGTTGGCGAGAATGGTCTTTACCAGATTCTTGCCAATATCATGCACATCGCCATAAACCGTGGCAATCACGACTGTGCCTTTAGTGACGCCTTCCACCTTTTCGAGATAATTCTCAAGATGCGAGACGGTCTTCTTCATCGTTTCAGCGGATTGCAGCACGAAGGGCAGGATCAATTCACCCGCCCCGAATTTGTCACCCACCTCTTTCATGGCGGGCAGCAACACATTATTTAATGTGTAAACTGCGATTTCATGTTTCGTGGGTGCGGGGCTTACACCTGCCCCATTATCGGGCAGTTTTTCATCCCAGATATATCCGCGATTGACAATGGTATCGATATCCGCTTCGACACCTTCCTTGTGGCGGTGAAGAATGCACCAGTGTAATTTTTGTTCAGGCGTCATGCCTTCCATGGGGTCGGCAACGGAAGATTCGGTTGAAACCGTGACATTCTCAAAATGCTCAATGAAGCGCTGCAGAGCGTCTTCGCGACGGTTGAAGATCAGGTCTTCGCACAGTTCACGTTCCTCGGCATCGATTTCAGCGTACGGCTGGACGTGCGCCGCGTTGACGATGGCCATATCCAAGCCAGCCTCCACGCAGTAATAAAGCATGACGGAATTCAACGGCGGACGTGCCTGAGGCGCAAGACCAAAGGACAGGTTACTCACGCCCAGCGAAGTCATCACGCCAGGCAAATTCTGTTTGATTAGGCGAATACCTTCGATGGTCTCTTTGGCAGAGTCAACGAATTCGGCGTCGCCAGTGGCAAGTGTGAAGGTCAGATCGTCAAAGACCAAATCTTCGGGTTTGAGTCCGTGGTCGTTGACGGCAATATCGTAAATGCGTTTTGCCACTTCGTATTTGCTTTGGGCGGTCTTTGCCATGCCGTTCTCATCAATGGTGAGACAGATCACAGCGGCGTTGTATTTTTTGGCGAGACCAAAGATCTTATCGGCTTTGGCGCGGCCAGATTCGAGATGGGTAGAGTTGATGAGACAACGCCCGGGCGCGGTCTGCAATGCGATCTCCAACACATCGGGTTCTGTAGAGTCAATGACCAGAGGTACGTCCACGCCCATCTGCAATTTCTTGATGACTTTGCGCATCTGTTCGCCTTCATCGGCGCGTTCGGTGACTGCCACGGAAATATCCAGCGCGTGTGCGCCACCCGCAACCTGGTCACGTGCGATCTGCAAAATGCCATCGTAGTCTTCTTCGAGCAGGAGTCGTTTGAACTTGCGTGAGCCCTGCGCGTTGCAGCGCTCGCCAAGCAAGGTCGGGGGCGGCTCCTGTCGCATGGCAATGGCTGACATGGCAGAGGCAAGTTGAGGCGTGGAATGAAGCGGTCGCTTGGGATGTGGATGCGCATCCAGTTTTTGGATCAGCAACTTAAGATGTTCAGGCGTCGTGCCGCAGCATCCGCCCACCACCGAAATATTATGTTTGGTCACGAATTCATATAAGTCTTTCGCGAACGGTTCAGGCTCAAGCGGATAGACAGCCTGTCCATCGACATTGAGCGGAAGCCCCGCATTCGGAATGCACGAAACGGGCAGCGTGGAATTTTCGCCGAGGAAGCGGATGGGCTCGCGCATATGTTCGGGGCCCGTGGAACAATTGAGGCCGATGACATCGATGCCCATCCCTTCAAGGATCGCAAGCGAGGCGTTGATATCGGTGCCGAGCAACATACGGCCTGTCGTATCAAGCGTGACCTGAGCCTGGATCGGCAAATATTGCCCGGTCTCCTCGAAGGCCTTGTGAATGCCCGTGATGGCGGCTTTGACTTCGAGAATGTCCTGCGAGGTTTCGATCAGCAACACATCCACGCCGCCTTGAATTAATCCAACGGCCTGCTCGCGGAAGGTATCGATCAACTCATCGTATTTGACATTCGAAAGTTCGGGATCATTCGTGGAGGGAAGTTTGCCTGAAGGTCCGATGGAGCCAGCGACGAAACGCGGCTGTCCATTTTTTGCGGCGTATTCATCCGCCAGTTTGCGCGCGAGTTTGGCCGCAGCCATGTTGATCTCAATGATGCGATCCTGCAATTTATATTCCGCCATCGTCAAACGATTCGAGCGGAAGGTGTCCGTTTCGAGCACATCCACGCCAACTTCGAGGAAGGAGCGATGGACTTTCTCCACGGCTTCGGGGTACGAGATGACGAGGTAATCGTTACATCCGTTATATTGTTCGCCGCCGAAATGTTCGGCGGTCAGGTTCTGCAATTGCAGGCTGGTTCCCATGGCGCCATCGAAGACGAGCACTTTCTTTTCGAGGGCGTCGAGGTAACGGCGGTTGGTGTATTTGCGAATTGTCATTAAGTTCTCCTAAATTTGTCTATCTTTGATCGAAAATTCCTTAAGTTATTAAAAGCAGAATTTACTTGTCCAAGTAGGGGCTTCGTCATTAATGCATTTCCAACGATTACCCCACCATCTAATTTTCCAAATGCCATTCTCACGAACAAAATCGAAACGATTCTCGTAATGGGCAGTGCCTTGTGAATGATTAATCATAACTATGGCAATGTTTCGATTTGTAGCAGATGGCACCAAGTCGTTTTTGTTTAAGATTAAGTTTTGATCGTTTTCTGCCACAAGAATTATCTGATTCGGAATGAATATTTCTAAATATACATTATTTGTTGCTATTCTTAGGGCAATCTCTATGGGACTTTTAGTCCAATCTTCTCCAGATTGGATTGCATGCTGGTATATTTTGCAAAACCCAACCCACGTATCCAAGTAATCTGCGAATCTGTATTGGTCACGATTGGTAATTTGAGGAATTTCAGATAAAAACCAATTTTCAGCAATTATCTCGATATCTGTTGTCGGTATTTGCGGCAAAGAAAAACAAGGTAACGGTGTTGCATCAACTGTTGGAATTACGGGTGTGGGGTTTTGAGAATCAACAACGGTTGATTGTTCACAGCCGGAAGAAAAGGCTATGAAAATTAGCAACAGAAATCTGAGAATGTTTTTTGTTGTGAAGGTAGTATTCATCATTGTTATTCCAAAGTTCAGACTTCCAATCCTTACACATCTTGCTGTGCAGGGATTCGGTGCGGGTTATGTCCGCACGGGGATTAATCCCCGTGCTATTCGTACGAAGCCGACTCAAGTCGGCTAGTCCGCTTGAGCGGACTTTGTAGGTATAGCATGGACGTTTACGTCCGTGCGGGTCAAGGGCGTCGGGAATATCATATCGCAATCGACTCACTCTCATTCAACACGGCCCTCGCCCACGCATTCACATCTGCACAATAAACTTCCACATTCTCCGCGCGGACATCCAGAATCGTCTTCATCCACGAAGTTTTGTTGATGACGGGCAGGCCATCTCTTGATCTGATTTTGAATGTGCGCTTGCCGCTGTCTACCAGGTCTTTGTTTTGCCTGCGGATAAAGGCGGGCGGTTTATTTTCCATGAGGAACTCTCTCAACAACTCTCGCTCGTGCAGCCAGCCTTCACGGGTCAACTTGCTGGAGTGCTGGAGCATGTATGCGGACACGGTCAAGTGGTGGACGGCTCCGTAGCTTGAGTCTGTGAATTCGAGAACGAGAAACTCATCAAAGCGCGTTTGACATAAATTCTCAGGCGCGCCGCATTCGGGACAATTCACTTTTTGTTCCACAGCCACATAATAAAATCCTGGTCGAAGGTTGGTGCGCCGAGCTCTGTGAGTTTTTGCAGCACAGTCGAGCGATGGTCCGTGCCATGGTTGACCAGATGTAGAAGCACGGCCCAACTGGGATGAGTAAACTCGGGCGGTTTTTGATTCAATTCTTCCGCTGTCACTGCGTTGATGTAATTGGAAAAATCCTTTGCCACTTCCTCGAACAACTTGCGTGCGGCAACGCGTGTCGGATAATCTTCAAATTTCAGATGTCCGACATCGGGTCCGTTTTTCAAACCCGAAAGCCAGCGGCGGTCTGTGCTGGCAAGGTGCACCATCAAGTTGCGGATGGAACCGCGCGAGTAGGCATCGTCGGCGAGGAATTGTTCTTCGCTGAGCTGATCGATGGAATCCCAAACGCGGCGGGTCAGGTCAAGATGGTATTCAATAAAGGTTCTGATCAGTTCAAGTTCCATGGCAAACTCCTTTATTTCGCGCCTTTATGAACGGAAGCACTGCCTTCGTTCCATAGAATCTTTTGCGTGATGCCGCTGATCTTCCAATCTCCTCTTTGTTTGACTAATTGGAAATTATAGACGCAGTGTGAAGTGAATTCCTCCGCCTCTGTTTTGCGCCAGACGATCATCGAAGCGCGGCAGGTGGCAGTGCTTGAATCTGGAAAATCGATTTCATAATTGCTAACCAAATGGTGCAATTTCAAATGATCCAATGCTTCACGGCGTGACTTTACATAATCAACTGCAGAAACGCTCTCGGGCGGAGTGCCGCGCAGGTCGGAGTAATCCGTGTGAAGCGTTTCGGTGAAGCAACCTTGAAGCCCATCCCAATCCTTCATGTCAAAGCTGTTCGCAAAACGAGCGATCAACTCCTGAATGAATATTCTATTATCAACTGACATGGCTCTCCTCTGTATAAAAAAACGCCTCTCAAAACGAGAGGCGACGTGAAGATACACATCATCTCTCATCTATCAATTGAATAAAATTCAATTGCCGAAATTGGCACCGCTTGAACGGTTGCCGAGGTTTCAAAGGGTCGGTCCCTCCGCCTCTCTGGATGAGTACAGCAGAACTTCAATTGTTCACGTTTTATAACATGAGCAGCGGAGCATGTCAAATAAAAATTGCGCTTGACTGGACAAAGTTTTGGGTTTAGACTTGCGATTAAGTTTTTCCTTATTGGAACGCGTATGAAAACCATCCAACCCATTCAATCCTTTGACAAAATCAAACTGTTGGCAGACTCCCGCCGCATGGATATTCTGCGCCTGCTAATGGCCTCCCCCGCCACACTCACGCATCTCGCGCGGACCTTGAAGCAGTCACCCGCGTGGGTGCGTCATCACATCCTTGCGCTTGAATCTGCCGCGCTGATCGAAGTCAGCGAAATCCGCAGAACGGGCAAGGTGACAGAAAAATACTATCGCGCCAAAGCAGATGCGCTGCTCTTGCAGGAAATCGTTCTGCCAAAAAGCAAAAAACCATCCGTCATTTTTTCGGGCAGTCACGATCTGGCTCTTGAAGGCATTGCAGAGCATCTTGCGAAGCATGTCACATTATTAAGCCTGCCCGTCGGCTCGCTGGATGGGCTTGTCAATTTGCGCCAGGGACTTTGCCAAATTTCTGGTTCGCATCTATTGGATGAAAACGGTGAGTACAACACTCCTTTTGTAAAACATCTGTTCCCAGATCGAAATGTGGAAATCATTACGCTGGCCCACCGCACACAAGGCCTAATGCTTTCGGCGGGCAACTCTAAAGGAATTAAGAAAGTTGCCGATCTCGCGCGTTCAAATATCCGTTTCGTAAATCGCAATGCAGGCTCAGGCACACGTCTATGGCTGGATGCAGAATTACGCAACCAAAGAATCCCAGCTGAAAAGATCAACGGATATGAAAAAGTCGTGAATACCCACAGTGAGGCCGCCTCCTTGATAGAAACAGGCAAAGCAGATGTCTCCCTCGGCCTGCAAGCCGCTGCATATCAACATGGGCTTGATTTCATTCCGCTTTTTGAAGAACGCTACGATCTCGTCCTGCCGCGTGAACAGCAGGCGCAGTTAAACCCATTGCTCGAATACATCCAAACCTCGGATTTTCGCAATGCGCTCAATGCATTAACAGGTTACAGCACTGATCACAGTGGAGAGCAGATCACTTTATAACTAGTGTCGCATTTTTTATTTTCATTATTCAATTAAGGAATTACTTATTGGAGAATCAATCACAAAAGACAGGTAACAAATTCAACTTTGCAAGGCGTTGAATATCAAAAATCTCACATCAAGGATCATAGTATGAAACACATATCACGCAATATTCTTTTCTCGCTTCTGCTCGTCCTCTCAATTGTATTGGCAGCCTGTGGAGCTGCTCCAACACCTGTTGCAACTCAAGCACCTGTCACGGAAGCGCCTATTATCGAAACCCCCACTGAAGCACCAGCAGCCGCTCCTGCGAACCCAAATATCATTCTCGCCACTACAACCTCCACACAGGACTCGGGTTTGCTCGACGTGTTGATTCCGCTCTTCGAAGCAGAATCAGGCTACACGGTCCAGACGGTGGCGGTTGGTTCAGGTGAAGCGATGAAGATGGGTGAAGAAGGCAATGCGGATGTATTGCTCGTCCATGCGCCTTCATCCGAAGTCACATTCATGGAAGCAGGCAATGGCACAGA
The DNA here is from genome assembly GCF_057083605.1 of Candidatus Villigracilis sp. Classification (NCBI taxonomy): domain Bacteria; kingdom Bacillati; phylum Chloroflexota; class Anaerolineae; order Anaerolineales; family Candidatus Villigracilaceae; genus Candidatus Villigracilis; species Candidatus Villigracilis sp. Next base: position 41,330 of record NZ_JBXMTI010000088.1, read on the forward strand.
CCGTTTCCTCGTCATGCATAATGATTTTATTATTGTCGGGCCAGCCTCTGACCCCGCAGGCATCAAAGGAGGGATATCCGCGAGCGAAGCTTTCAAAGCCATCTTCAATGAAGGCGCACAGTTCGTCACACGCGGCGATGACTCTGGCACGCATAAAAAAGAATTGGCATTATGGAAATCTGCCGAGCTTGATCCTGCTGGCCAAGCCTGGTACATCGAAACAGGTCAGGGTATGGGCGCTTCGATGATCATGGCATCCGAAAAAGGCGCATACATTCTGACTGACCGCGCCACGTATCTCGCCAACAAAGATAATTATCAACTTGAAATTTTGGTCGAAAGCGATAATAGTTTATTGAATGTCTATCACGTCATCACGGTTAGCGCAGAGAAATGGCCTGCCGTTAATTATGAAGGTGCGCTTGCCTTCGCAAACTTTATGATCAATTCCGCCACCCAAGAGATCATCGGTCAATTTGGAGTGGAAAAATTCGGTCAGCCACTCTTCTACCCTGATGCAGATAAAACAGATGCAGACTTAGGCTTATAATTCAACCCGATAAAAGGGGCGGCTAAGATAGTCGCTCCTTTTATATCGGAGTTGAATGAAAAAAATATTTTTTATTGTTTTACTGTTGCTAACATCTTGCACCACGTCTGACCCTTCCAAAAGTATTCTGCTTGTTTCAACAACCTCCACGCAAGATTCAGGCTTGCTGGATGTGCTTCTGCCCGCGTTCACCAAGCAAACGGGATTTCAAGTCAACCTGATTGCAACAGGTTCAGGGCAAGCCTTGAAGATCGCGCAGGAAGGCAATGCGGATGTCATCCTTTTACATTCGCCCTCCGCAGAAAAAGATTTTATGGAAAATGAATTCGGCATCGATCGCCGCCTCGTGATGCACAACAACTTTGTGATCGTCGGCCCTGACTCGGACCCCGCCTCGCTTCGCTCCCAGCCGACAGTTGTTGACTCTTTCAAGGCGATCTTTTCCTCCGCTGCAACTTTCGTCTCACGCGCCGATGAATCAGGCACACATGTAAAGGAACTGGCAATCTGGAACAGCGTAGGCCTCGATCCAACAGGGCAGCCTTGGTATCTTGAAACAGGCCAGGGACAGGGAGCCACGCTCAACATCGCATCTGAAAAACAAGGCTATGCCATTACAGACCGCGGTACCTTCATCGCTTATAAATCGAATTTGGATCTGGTCATTCTTTTTGAAAACGATCCTGTGCTTTTGAATGTATATCACGTCATTACTGTGAATCCAGAAAAGTGGCCCCAAGTAAATCTTCAAGGCGCAGCAGCTTTTGCAGATTTCATCACCTCGCCGCAAGGCCAAGACATCATCCGCGAGTTTGGTGTACAGGAATACGGCCAGCCTTTGTTCTTCGCTGATGCAGATAAAACCGACTCGGATTTGGAATTGCCATAGACTATGTTATCTGACCCTGAAATTTGGAACGTCACCACCCTCTCTTTACAAGTCTCCGCGATTGCAACCGTCATTAGTTTGCTAATCGGCCTGCCGTTTGGCACCTGGCTCGCGCTTGGTAATTTTCGCGGACGTTCATTTATCCTAAGCATTATCAACACAGGCATGGCATTGCCGCCTGTGGTAGTTGGCTTGGTGGTCGCGATCACGTTATGGCGCAGCGGTCCGCTGGGCAGTTTGAAATTGATCTACACTCCCTGGGCTATCATCATCGCACAGACTATCATCGCCGCACCCGTTGTGACAGGTCTCACCGCCGCCGCATTGGAATCATTGGACTCGAGGCTGCAACAACAACTTTTAGGACTCGGCGCCTCACGCCTACAGATGATCTGGTACCTGTGGCGAGAGGCTCGGTTGCCACTTTTAGCAGCTCTCATGGCTGGCTTCGGTTCAGTGATCTCAGAAGTGGGCGCGTCCATGATGGTGGGTGGAAACATCCGCGGTCAGACTCGCGTGCTGACGACTGCCATCGTCCTTGAAACCTCAAAAGGTGAGTTTGACAACGCACTCGCGCTTTCGGCTTTATTGCTGATCATTACCTACCTCATCAACCTCGCATTGACCTCCATTCAACAAAGGGGAGCCAGAAAATGATCTCCATAAAGAATCTGCTCATTCAGCGTAATGGACAGGATGCATTAAGAATCGCATCGCTTGAAATCAAAACAGGGGAGACTCTGGCTGTGGTTGGGCCGAATGGTGCAGGGAAGAGTACATTGCTACTTGCGTTGGCACATTTGATTAAACCTGTGCGCGGCGAGATCATGTTCCACGGTAAACTCCTCAAAGAGTGGGATGATATTGAATATAGAAGAAAGATCGCATTTGTCTTTCAAGACCCGCTGCTGATGGACATGTCTATTCGGGATAATATCGCGCTGGGTTTGAAATTCCGCAAGGCAGATAAAGATGAGGTCGAGTCGCAGGTCAATAGGTGGGCAAAGGCTATGGGCGTGGATCACCTGCTCGGACGGCGGGCAGGTCAACTTTCAGGCGGCGAGGCGCAAAGAGTCAGCTTGGCACGGGCATTTGTCCTCGATCCCGAATTATTGTTGATGGATGAACCTTTTTCGGCTGTCGACCCCCCAACCCGCACACAGTTATTGAAAGATCTGTCAAAACTTTTATCGCACGATCATCGCACAACGATCTTCGTGACACATAACTTAAAAGAAGCCGCGCAAATGGGTGACCGTGTGGCAGTTATGATCGGCGGTGAATTGAAGCAGGTGGGTACGCCAAAAAATATCAAGGCGAAGCCAGCCGATAAAAGCGTGAAGGATTTTTTGAAAGAGTTTTAGTTGTGCGCATGGCGCAGCGATGAATAGGCAACGCTCAAAGCGAAAATAGACAGCAGACTCCCCAGCCAATACGGCGCGGAGAAAGCGATGACTTCAAACGAAATGCCCGCAAGAGTAGGGCCGAAAATATTGGTGAGGCTGAGCAAGGTTTGAGTGCCGCCCATCAAACGGCCTTGCTCGGTCTCAGAGACACGCAATGAGACCAGAGCAGTTAACGATGGGATGCTTGTGCCTGTGCCAAGCGCAACAATAGTAACGGCGGGATATAACATCCAAGGCTCACGCGCAAGTGCCATGCCTGCCAAACCAATTGCCATTAAGGTGAGGCCAAACATGGTGAGACGTTTTTCGCCAAAGCGCGGCTGGAGTTTGCCGAATAAGAATCCTTGAATGAATACAGCACAGATGCCGACATAAAGATAAAAGTAACTGTTCTGTGTCGGCGTCCATTGAAAGCGATGATTGGAATACAGTGGGAAATTGGATTGCAATCCCGCGAAAGCCAGGTTGAGTAAAAACATGGCGGCTAAAAATTTTTGAATATTGACCTGTTTCAAAAGAGTAGCAAATTGCTTTCCCCAATTGAAAATTTGCGAAGCCGATTTGATCTCCCGTTTTTCAAGCGGAAGCGATTCGGGTAATACAAAATAACCGAAGATAATGTTGCTCAATGCAATTGTAGAAGCTGTGAAGGCAGGGACATATAAACCATATCTGCTTAATAATCCGCCCAGAGCAGGCCCTGCCATTAATCCCAACCCAAATGCAGCGCCGACCATGCCCATTCCACGCGCACGATTCTCGGAGGTGGTTACATCCGCAATATAGGCATAAGCAGTAGTGAGATTCGCACCTGTTAATCCGTCAACGAACACGGCGAGGAAAATGAGGGGAAGAGAATTCGCCAGCCCAAGCATGAGATACCCCAACGATGTGCCGAACAGACAGATCAACAAAACAGGTCGCCGCCCATATCGGTCAGAGAGTGCACCGAGAACAGGCCCTGCGAACAATTGCATGGACGCGTACAATGAACTCAGTGCACCCGCTATCGCCGCGCCGCCATCCTGTGCTTGCACATAAAATGGCAGCAATGGCAGCATGATGCCATAGCCGAGCAAATCCACGAAGATGGTGATGAAGATAAAAACGAGGGAGGAGTTCAAAGGAATTGAATCTGGTTCTAAAGTGAATCTATGAGTTTATATTTCTCGATCACAGGTAGGATTGGTGGACTGATATCTTCGGGAATTTCGGAAACAGGAAACCATTTCCATTCGGTATGTTCATGGTTGATGGTTATCTCACTGCGCCAATCGCGAGATAGATAAACGATAGTCACATTATAAACTTCATCGCCGTTTGGATACTTGTAATATAGTTCCTGGCCTGAAAAAACACCAAAGAGAGCCATGTCACGTATTTCCAGGCCAGTCTCTTCGAGTGTTTCGCGCTTTGCCGCATCTTCTACCACTTCACCCGGTTCAATCGCTCCACCAGGCAGGCCCCAGCAACCGCTATCCGAACGCTTCATCAAAAGCAAACGGTTTTGCTTATCGACAACAAGGATTGCTGCACCAACCATCAAAATGGGGCGATGTCCGATGAATTCACGAAGTTGAAGGATGTAATCCATTAAAACCTCTCCAACCGCATCGGACTTAAACTGAAAGCTGGTTGCTGTCCATTGACCAGTTGTGCCACAACCTGACCTGTCCCTGGCCCAAGAGACAATCCTAACATCGCATGACCTGTGGCGAGAATCAAATTGCTATGCCTGGGTGATTTTCCAATAATCGGCACTCCATCAGGCGTGGTGGGACGAAGTCCCGCCCAAGTTTCCTTGACATTCAGTTTTTCATCGAGGCGCAAATATTCACGTGCGGAGTTCTCAATGCGTTGTATCCAAACAGGACTTGGCTCCATACTGTAATTGCCTACTTCGAGGCGGCCTGTAAAACGTAAGACATCTCCCATCGGGGAGACTGCGATTCTTCTCTCACCAAGAATCAGCGCATGGCTCGGCATCGTCTTCGTTGCAGACATGGTCATGCTGTATCCGCGTGCAGGCTGGATGGGAATATTCAATTTCAAATCGCGCGCTACGGATGGAGTCAACGCACCCGCGGCGAGGATGACTTGCTCCGCTTCAAAATCGCCTGCATTCGTTCTAATTCTAGTTATCTTTCTATTTGCGGATTCAAATCCTGTGACAGTTGTGTTTTCGAAAAACTCTGCACCCATCGCGCGGACTCGATCACTTAGCAATTTGAGAAACACTGCGGGGTTGAGATGCGCATCCCCTGTAAAATGCACACCGCCGATGACATCATCCAATGCAGCAGGTTCAACCTCATGCACTTTGAATTTGTCGTACATGCGGACGGGGATTCCATGTTTTTGCATGAACTCGCCTTCGTGCTGTCCATCGTGAAAGGCTTTCTCAGTTTTGTATAAAAAGAGCAAGCCTTTTTCCTGATAAGAACAATCGAATTTCTCTTCAGCAATCAACTGTGCGAAATTCCTTGCGCTCAATTGCCCAAGGTCATTCAAAGGTTTGATGCTTCGTTTGACGTTGGCTTCACTACAAGCGAGCACAAATTTCAACAACCACGAAATGTAATTCGGGCTGAGGCTGACCTTCATGCCAAAGGGACTGTGCGCAGGATCAAGCATCCACTTGAGGGCGGAGGTCACCACCCCCGGCGCAGCTAGTGGAATGATATGACTCGGCACAATATGCCCCGCGTTGCCAGAGCCACTTCCCCTACCGATCTCTTTAGCATCAACAATAGTAACTTTTCTTCCAGATTTCAAAAGATAGTAAGCGCAGCTTAAGCCAACGGGGCCGCCGCCGATGATGAGGATGTCGTGCTTAAGCATGTCTGTGTTTGTTGTCATTGATTGCATCCCTTATTTCAGGTTATTGAATCATGCTATACTTAAATCAGATGAAAGTTTACCTTGATATTTGCGCTATTCAACGTCCACTTGATACTGCCAATCAAGTTCGCATCGTTCTTGAGGCAGAAGCGGTTTTAGGATTGGTTGCTCTGTGTGATGCTGGTCAATTTGATTTGGTTTCGTCTGAAGCCTTGATCTATGAAACCAGACAGAACCCTTTGCCAGCGCGTCGGGAACATGCAATGGCAATTTTAGCAAAAGCGAAAAACGTGATAAGCATGGATCAAGAGGTAAAAGAACGAGCCGCGCACTTCTCAAATCAAGGTGTAAAGCCTCTTGACGCCTTGCACTTGGCTTTAGCCGAAGCAAGTCAGGCAGACTACTTTTGCACATGTGACGACCAATTGCTTAGAAAGGCAAAAGGTTTTCAGGAATTGAAAGTGCAAGTTGTCTCACCTGTATCGTTGCTTCAGGAGATAGAAAAATGATTACAGACACTAGACCTTTGGCAGAAATAAATGTAGAAGCAATTCACCTGCTCTATCGCGAGTTGGGTGTGATTAACGCTGTCCGTTTCCTCAAACAGTTTACCGTGGGTTTTGGAGATTACACTAAGGAACGCGATTTATTATTTGAAAACAAGACCCTTGATGATATTGCCAAAGAAATTGAGCAACAGCGAAAGTCCAAGTAACCACAAATTTTAATCTACTTAAGTCGACGGTCACCTTGAAGGTGACCGTCGACTTTTATATTCCCTTTCCAAACGGATCACGTTCATCCACCAGAATCACACCCTCTGCCATCACCCATGCTTCGCCTGTGATGGTTGGGATGATCTCCTCTCCATCCAACTGCACACTGCCTTCAAAGATACTGCCGACGACGCTTTGCTGTTTCCAGGTTTGTCCCACTTTCAATTTTCCATCTGCATATAAACAGGCGAGTTTCGCGCTGGTGCCTGTTCCACAAGGTGAACGGTCATAGGCTTTGCCTGGGCAGAGGACAAAATTTTTGCTGTCCGCTTCGGAGGTGGATGCGAATAACTCGACGTGGTCGATTTCCGCCTTGTTCGCGCCTGTGATTCCGTTCGTGGTTAATTGCTCACGGACGCTCCATGAAAACTCAGTCAGAGCTTCGAGGTTGCGCATGTCCACGTCCATGCCATGGTCGTGGCACAGGAAAAACCAATTGCCGCCCCAAGCCACATCGCCGTGAATTGTTTTGTCATCGACTGTGACAGGGACATGAGTCAGATGGCGATATGCAGGGATATTTTTGACGGATACTTTATTGGGATACATGTCGTTGCGAGGGCGTTCTTTGCCCGAAGCAATCTCCTGCTCAACGAGGGGATTGCTTCGTCGCTCACTGTCGTTCGCTCCTCGCAATGACGAGGGCGAGGGGTGCAGGGTCGCTTCGACCACTCCAACCGGAGTCTCCACTCGAATAATGCCAGGCTGAATTTTTCCCAGATAGGCCAGGGATGCAATGAGGCCGATGGTGCCATGTCCACACATGCCGAGGTAGCCGACGTTGTTGAAGTAGATGACTCCGAACTGACAGGTCGGGTCTGCAGGTTCGACGAGCAGTGCGCCCACGAGCACGTCCGAGCCGCGGGGTTCGTTGAGGACGGTGGTGCGGAAGTCGTCGTGGTCTTTTTTCAGCTTGGATAATTTGTCAGCAACGGAACCCGTTCCGAGGTCGAAGGGAGGCGTTTCGATGAGGCGGGTGGGTTCGCCGCCGGTGTGGGAGTCGAGGAAGGGGATGCGTTTCATTTTATTATTTTCCAAATCGGTGGTTGAGTAGTCCCGCATGTTTTTCGTGGGACGTATCGAAACCACCAGTAAATGGGATGCTTTCTGTTAACTGGTGGTTTCGATACGCCACTCGCTATCGCTCGTGGCTACTCAACCACCGGGGGTATTATGCAACGGCGGCTTTGAAGATGCGTTCAAATTCAACGCGGTCTTCAGCGGACAGTGGCAGCAACGGCATGCGCGGGTTTCCAACGGGGATGCCCAGCAATTCACATCCCACTTTGACCTTCTGGGTGTAACCGCCGCTTTCCATGTTGCGGAGCAGGGGCATGAGTACCTCCATGTGTTTGCGGGCGGTGACGAAGTCATTGTTGAGCGCGGCTTCGAGCACGTTGTGATGCTGGATGGGCGCACAGGACGCGGCGCCGCCGATCCACGCGGTGGTTCCCCAGAGGAAATAATCGAGAGCTTGATCGTCAGAGCCGCAGATCATTTGAAAGCGGTTGCCATAACGCAGGCGCATTTCGTAGACGCGGGACATGTCACCGCTGGCCTCTTTGATACCGATGATGTGATCGTATTTGGTGAGACCGTCCATCACTTCGTAGCTGACTTCTGTGCCCGCGCGCCAGGGGAAGTTGTAGAGCACGATGGGAATTTTGACGGCTTTGGCGACGGCTTCGTAATGTGCGAGCAGTTCGCGCTGGTTGGGACGCGAATACGGCGGGACGGCGACCATGAGCGCGTCGTAGCCCATGCCCTCGGCGATCTGCGAGTAGCGGATGACGTCACGCGTGGCACCAGAGTTGGTGCCTGCAATGAGCGTCACCCGCCCGTTGACTTTCTCTTTGGTGAATTTGAAAACGTCCAGCCGTTCGGCTTCGGTGAAGGCGTAGACTTCGCCCGTGGTGCCGCCAGGGACGAGTCCCACGATCTTGTTGGCGATCAGGTATTCGATCAGTTGTTCGAGGACAGGGTAGTTGATGCTTTCATCCGCGTTGAAGGGAGTGACGATGGGGGCATAGATTCCTTTGAGTTGCATGAGGGCTCCGAATAGAAAAGTAGGTTAACAATACAAAATTCACTTGATTCTTGTTTATATGAATGATTCTGCTTTTTATATGTATTCATCGACAAACTTTAAGAGATCAATAATCTTCCAATACTTCGCTTTATCTTCAAGTCTGCAATGGCTATGTGGCATTTTAACTTCAAGTGCATTGGAACAAGTTTCCAATAAGATTTGACCTATTTCTTTCTTGTTTTTGTCAGTTGGGAAAGAATTTAAAATCTCTACAATAATTTTCTTCAGTATATCTAAACTAACTGCATCCTTCCCGATTGTATTCAGCAAAAATATCCCTACAACCCTAATTGCATCATCAAATGAAACACCATAATCTTCTGAAAGCAAGAAAGGTAGATTTAGTCTTCTTATATTTTCAGGATTATTTCTACCGTCACTAAAAACGGCTTTTTCTATATCACTGGAAAACACATGTAAAAACCTAAGCCTATAAGAAGATAAGTAACCAAAATAATCTAAGTACTCATCAAAGGTGATATATCCTTTTTCATGCAATATGCTTATTAAAGCCCATGACGAAAAATATTCAGGTGCTTTTTTCTTTGTTTCGAGTTCATTTAATTCCAAATAAAGGTGATCTTCTGTTAAGATAGAAATGCCTTCTTTTTGCGCTAATATGCAGGCATCGCTTAACTCATCAGGAACTCTTATTTCAGAAAAACAATCTACTTTATTTGCCAAAGAAATTAAGCCTATATTATCAGAAGTCGCCTCAAGCAACTTAATACTCTCGACGAAGTTAGTTTGAAGCAGATCCCTTTTATCCTGTTCTAAGATTGATAAGGTTATCTTTCCACCAGCATAGCCCATTGTATAGCCTGTTTGTCCTGGTATATACTTAAATCGACCAGCAATTTCAACTAATAAATTTATTACAGATTGCGGGACTTTCAAATTCGGCAGGTATTTGTATATTTTTTTAAGCAAGCCTGTTTCCGATAAGAAAAGAGCTGATGTGCCGTCTATATAGAATTCAAGATTATGCTCAACAATCCTGTTTACTACCCTCTTTTGCAGTTCAAGCTCTTTAATAATCCCCTTGCTGAAGTGGACAAACCCTTTATTCTCACTTTGGATACGTCCAATAGCATTAACTAAACTACCCTCACTAACTGCTAACATAGCCAATGGATAATTACTTTTACAATACAGGTCAAAGAAAGCGCCTGTCTTCGCATCAGATTCTTCAAAAAAGTCTTTTATATTATTTAAATCAATAACACCATCCTTTTGCGGCATCTCTATCATAACCACGCCTTCAAGGTCTCCATCTTTAGCAAGGTTTTGAAAGCGCTGCACAGATTGCCACAGCACATATTTCTCAAAATTATAAATAAGTTCCACCTCACCCCTGTAAACCTCTACGCCTTTTTGATTCTTAAAAGCAACCTCATCTCCAACTTTCTTGCCGAAAATCTCAAGGTACTTAGTGTTCGCCTTAGAAATTAAAAAGGCATCTAATTCAAATTCTCCGCCAACAAAATACCATTGGTCTTTGTTACTCAACTTAACAAACATATTTTCCTCAACCAAATCTAAAGACTCTGTGTTCAATCTTTCAATCCGGTTGCCAATTTTCACGAAAATAAAATATAGCTTCGCATACTCTTGTGAAGAGAGTAAACCTCTTAACTTGATCCCATCTATAACAGACTTTAGAGCACTTTCTGCATCATCAAGCCCTAAAAAAACTTCTGCCTCAAGCCCAGCTTTAAATTCAAAAGATGGGTTCCTCAATTGATACCAATCAATAATTGACCTAGCTTTTACAAAAGCCTCACGATCAATTTTGCCCCTTTCAACACAAGCATAAATCGTATTTGAAAGCAGAACGTCTTGTCTTCTTGGGTTATAAAAATTATCAGAAATATCTTCCTGAAGGAGCTGCTCGCCTATATCAATAGCATTAGAAATTTTTTTGGAATTTATGTAAGCGTTAAATAATTGAGACTTCAAATTAAATAAGGACCTCTTATCTCCTTCTTTTTCTAAAAGCTTTTTTAAAATTAAGATTTCGAAATCCCAAGCCTCTTTCTGCTGAGCAATTTGCAATATTGGAATGCATTCAAAATAATCTAGATTTGACAAGTCTAGTTGCTTTAAAATTTGAAATGCTTCATCAAAATCCTTCTCGTCAAAATTTAGTAATAACTCCAACTTATCTTTTTGAACATTTTTGTCATCTGGTAATTTTTCTATTATCTTTCTTCTCAGTGCTAACGAGTTTTTCAGGAGATTCGCTAAAGCTATTGAAAACGGAATATTGTCCTCCAAAAAAGATAACACCTGATCATGATTTCCGCTCTCAAGGTCATGTATTAAGCTAACATATTTCTGATTGTTTATTTCTTCAAAAAATTTTACGCCCTTGTTATACAAGGCGTCACGCAAGAGAAATTGACAAATTAGTACTTCCGAAAGATCATCTGAAATCTTCTTTTTTGAGACCTTTAGATATTCTAGCAATTGATCTAATTCGCTATTTGGCAACGATACAAGTTTGAATACCCCAACAATAATATTCTCAATTCGTCTATCAAAATAACAGGCAACCGCAAAGCGAAAAGTATCTTTCAACACATCTTCAAGTTCTCGAACATTTTCCTGCACAAGAAGTGCATTAATCCTTTTTGTATTTATATATAATTTATTCCGCGCACCTATATCCCCATATACAGCAAACTTATTTATAACCTTTTCAATTTTATCTAATAAAACCCGAGATAATTGCAATCTCTGCGCATCATCTTGACTTATAAGCATCCGCCTTTCGATAAGGTGCATTTCATCAAGATAACCGCTAAATCTATCGGGGTTTAAGTGAATGGATTTTGCTATAAAACTATCTGCATTTGTTTGATCGCCAGAGTTTTCAAGAAGCAAACTGTACAAACGATAGAAGTTTGCCTTTATTTTGGGATTATCTGGAAATGTTTTCTCATCAATAGATTTAATACCAATCTTTTCCCCAAGGTGTTGCATTCTGAGAGTTTTCTGTAATTTTAACAACCAGAAATCGTCGTTAAGCGCTTCGGCTTGCTCAAGGAATCTACTATTCCCAGCCAAATCATTTTCGCTTAAACAAATTTCTGCTAAATGGAGAAGAGGACGAGAATCTTGAGGATATCTTTTTGCAATATTCTCGAACTTCTCTCTAGCTTCATCAACTTTCTCAATCTTCAAAATGCATCTACATTCCAAGATTTCATGTTCGATAGATAGGTTTTCATCCCTTAATGCCAAGATTATATCTTTGACATTTTCTAATGATTTTTGTGCAAAAAATATATTTTCTCTATCAATTTCAGTCTTTACAGCCTCTAAATATATGTAGGCATTCGAGATAGATTGGCGGTAATCTGTAAGACCACTTCCATCCTTCGAAATGATGTTCGTATTACCATCACCAATATTTACAAGCGAATCGATGACATTCCCATTAATAATAACCTGAACACTATTTGTCTCTTCTTTCTTTTCTGAAGGTTTATCATCTGAAGATAATGCCTGAGCACTCACATTTTGGACATCTACAATTATTCCCAGTGATTCAACACATTTCTTTAAACTAACTAATAGACGTTGAAACGCTCTATCACTTTGTTCCTCAAAATAATCCGCATAATGCCATCGTGATAAACGTTTGGGAGGTTTACATTCTTCCAAACGGACAGGGATAATGAACAATGTTTCTTCAGGTTTGTAATCAGCGTAATCCAAGGCAATGCGGATTTCGCGTTGAACGTACCCCTCTTTAGTAATAGAGTTGTTGGAGAGAAAAACAATGATCACATCAGTTGCTTCGATAGCTTTTTCAATCTCCAAATTCCAATCTTGCCCTGGATAAAGATCTTCTTCGTCCAGCCAAGGTTGAATCCACGGCTCGGCGCGCAGTTTTTGATACAACTCGCGCACGGCGGGTTTGTCATTGCTTGAGTGGCAGAGGAAGACGCGGAGAGGGCGGTTGGTGGTCATGAGTTTCCCCGTTATTATATGGTATGGTTCGTTGGTCGAGTAGGGCGAGCGATCTTTTCGCCCATACCGAGACCAACAAATTGGTGAAGAGTTTTTCATTTATTGGTGATCTCGATATGCCTCGCGAAAACCAGCGGTGCTACTCGACCACCAGAGGAAACTATTTTATTTCAACCGTGCTTTTACTCCGAATCGACTCTACTGCCGCAAACGTGGACCTGGTGACACCGATGAGTTGCTCATACGGAATCGGCGCTTCGCCCCCGCTCTTAATGGCTCCTGCAAAAGCAGCCATTTCTGCATTCCAGCCTTTATCTTGCGCCATGCTTCGCACTTTCTTCGTTCCATCTCTCACAGTAGTTAACGAAACATAATCATCCAAAACCGCAACCATGCCTTCGCAGAAGACCTCGAGCCGCTCCTTGGGCATGGATTTGTCGCCGTTGGCGAGATAGTCCACTACGCCAATCGATCCATCGGGGAAGGTGAAGGTTATCGAGACGTTGTCCTCGTGATATTTACCTTTGTCTGGCAAGGCATGCGCGCTCACGCTGACGGGCACTGCGCCAACAAGGAAGGTGATCAGGTCGATGAAGTGGCAGGCTTCACCGATGATGCGTCCGCCGCCGAGGTTTTCATACTGAATCCAATGGTTTAGTGCAATATAACCAGCGTTGATCCTGTAATGGGCATGCAGCGGTTCGTTACGATTAATGAGTAACGAGCGAAGAGACTGGGCCAGGGGGGAGAATCTGCGGTTAAAGCCCACGGTCAAGAGCGATTGGTTGTTAGCGTGTAACTGTTTGGTGATGGCCGCAAGCTGAGCGCGATTGATTGCCAACGGTTTCTCAACGAAGACATGTTTTCCAGCCTTCAATGCTTTGACAACCAGTTCAGCATGTGTATCGTGTCTTGTCAGAATCGCAACGGCATTGACCTTTGGATCGTTGATGATCTCATCCTCGGAGGAGGTGGCGTATTGGAAGCCGAATTTCTTTCCTGAATGCTGCGCGTGCAATCCACCCGGCGAAGCGATACCAATCAGCTGAAATTCTTTGTTGCTTTTAATGGTGGGCAGGATGGTGGAATTGGCAAACAAGCCCGCGCCAAGAACGCCAAGCGTTATAACGTTTGAACGCTTAAACGTTTGAACGTCAAACCTGACAACTTTCGAACTTTCCAACTTTTCAACATGCGGGTACGTCAACAGTACACCCAGGAACGGCTCTTTCTTCTTCCCGGTGATGACTTCGTAGGCCTGCACTCCATCTTCAATTGGGAAACGATGACTGATGAGACTTTCGACCTTCAACTTTCGACTTGACAATAATTCAACAACAGCTTGGAAATTTCTTCCTTCTGTCCATCTTATATATCCAATTGGATAATCAACTCCATTTTCTTCGTAATTCGAGTCGTAGCGTCCCGGTCCATAGGAGCGGGAGTTGATAAAGGATATTTCTTTTTCGTAGTAAATTTTTCTTGGGATGTTGAGACCAATTGCGCCAGTTGCTACTACTTTGGCACGCTCACGAGCAATGATGCCTGCGAGCTCAACAGGGTCATTGGAGGGAGTGTCCGCACAGATGATGACGCTGTCGAAGCCGCGGTTGGCGGTGAAGGCTTGAGCGGCAGATTCGGCCTGGGGTCTGGTAACAGCTTGAATGTTAAGAGAATAAGCGAGTTTGACACGCTTGGGGTCAATGTCAATGCCAAGGACGTTGCATCCCGCCGCAGATGCCAGTTGAATCGTCAATAATCCCAAAAGACCCAGGCCAATAACAGCAACGTTTTCGCCAAGCTGAGGTTCGGCCAAACGGAAGCCGTGCATGGCAATCGCACCGAGGGTGGTAAAGGCGGCGGATTCAAAATCCACATTTTGGGGGAGCGGAGTTAAAAGATTGCGAGGCACAACATTGTATTCAGCGTGCGTGGCATAACCGCCGCCCGCGCAGGCCACCCGCTGACCAACTTTGAAGCCTTGCATATTTTTTCCAAGCGCAACAATGGTTCCAGCGGATGAATAGCCAAGCGCCATCGGTTGATCGAGGCGATTGAAAACGGCCTGCACGGTTGGCATCACGCCTTCGCGTTTGGCTTTGTCCAATGTTTGTTTTACAAGGTCAGGGCGGGAGCGCGCCTTGCCGAGATAACTTTTCTCGGCGAATTCAACCACCATGCGTTCGGTGCCAGCAGAGACAAGCGATGCGGCAACTTTGACGAGCGCCATACCTTCACGCGGGGTAGGCACGGGAATATCTTCGACAATGGTTTTTCCGTTTTTTATGTTTTGGAGGAGTTGTTTCATTTTAGCTGAATAGTTTCGCAGAGTATTTGAGTGGATTTGTGGGTTGCAGGAAAGTATAACGTATATTGTTGACACACTTCGTATGATTAAAGATTACAAAGAGTATGACATATATCACATTTTCGGTTAAGGAAAAACTTAATTATTGACTATAGATTTTTCGGATGTTATTCTAAAATTAATAAAAACAGCGATTAATAAAAACAGCCCATGCTGTTTATTTTTGTTTTCAAAAAGGAGATTCACCATGGAACTTGGCGGTTATGCAAATCGGATTGGGTGGGTTGACCTCAGCGCTGGCAAAGTGGAATTCAAGCCTGTGCCTGAAGATGATGCCCGAAAATATATTGGAGGGCGCGGCTTGGGCGTGAAGTTCGTTTACGACAATGACCCAAAGGTAGATGCGCTCTCCCCAGATAATATTTTATGCTTCATGAACGGGCCTCTCACTGGCTCGGAAGCAAACATGAGCGGACGTATGGCAATTGTGACGAAATCGCCTCTCACTGGAACGGTAACTGATTCTCACCATGGGGGCTGGTCTGCCGCCCGATTACGCTGGGCTGGCTTCGATGGCCTGGTATTCAAAGGGAAATCCGCAAAACCCGTTTATGCCTATGTTCATAATGATAAGGTTGAGTTATTGGATGCTTCAGAAGTTTGGGGAAAAGGCGTTCACGATACCATTAAACATTTCAAGGAAAAATACGGCGAAAAGGATTTAACCGTCATTGCCATTGGGCCTGCAGGCGAGAACCTTGTGAAGTTCGCAAGCTGGATCAACGAAAATGATCGCGCCTCTGGACGCGGTGGTACAGGCTGTGTGGGCGGCTCAAAGAATCTCAAAGCTGTTGTTATCAAAGCCGAGAAGAAGATCGTTAAAGCCGCAAACCGCGACAAGTGGAAAGAGGCTCATAAAAAAGCACTGGCTGAAATCATGGATGAGCGCGTGGTCACCTCCCCTCGCAAAGGCGGACTCTCCGTCTACGGCACAAACGTCTTGATGAACATGACCAACGTCATCGGCGGTTTGCCAGCCAAGAATAGCCAATTCACGGCGTATGAACATGCTGAAAAGATCAGCGGCGAATTCGTCAACGATAATGTCCTCGTGTCCAACCCAACTTGTCACGCCTGCCCTGTGGCCTGCAAGAAGGAAGTTGAAGTCAAAGACGGCCCGTACGCTGGCCTGCGCATGGAATCAGTGGAGTATGAACCCGCCTGGTCAACTGGTGCGAACTGCGGAAACAGTGATATCCGCGTCGTTGCTAAGATGATCGATAGCTGTAACGACTTCGGCATGGACGCCATTGAAATCGGTCACCCGATCTCTATTTACATGGAAGCCTCCGAAAAAGGTTACACCAACGGCGATGGCAAACTCAATTGGGGCGACGGTGCAAAAATGGTTGAACTCGCAGGCAAGATCGCCAGGCGTGAGGGCATCGGCGATGTGATGGCCAACGGCGCGAATGCAACTGCCGCCTACTTTGGTCACCCCGAACTCGCTATGACTTGCAAAGGCCAGGGCGTTCCCGCTTACGATCCGCGCGGCATCAAGGGCATGGGTCTCGGCTACGCCACGTCCAACCGTGGCGCCTGCCATCTGCGCGGTTACACCCCCGCCGCTGAAGTCGTCGGCAATGTGCTTGGCCCATCAACCGTAGCCGATCCACTGGCGTGGAAGGGCAAAGGCGAAATGAATTTCATTTTCCAAAACGTTCACGCTGTCACCGATTGCTTGGATCTCTGCAAATTCTCCACCTTTGCAGAATCGCTGGATTCGTTCGCGGCGCAGTATGAAGCGATGACAGGTATCCCGTCAGATGCGGGCCACTTGCTCAAAGTCGGCGAACGCGTTTACAACCTCGAACGCCACATCAACAATCTCAACGGCTTCGGCGAAGGCAGCGACCAACTCCCCGCTCGCTTTACCACTGAACCCTCTACGTTTGGCGGCAGCAAAGGCCACGTCTGCGAACTGGATGACATGCTCGTGGAATATTACGACAAGCGCGGATGGGTAAACGGCGTTGTGCCTGAATCTAAATTAAAGGAATTGGAGATTATTTAGTTCTCCGCTTCTTTCCTAACTGATACCTGATTCTGTTTTCTGAAACAGAATCTCCCCGAAAACAAAGCAGGACAACGTGAGTTGTCCTGCTTTTTGATTCTCTTCCGTCATTGCGAGGGCGCTCTTGTACTATGCCCGAAGCAATCTCTTGGCGCACACAGATTGCTTCGTCGGAAAGAGCAAGTGCCCTCCTCGCAATGACGGAAAATCTCACCCGCCGCCTACCGCAGGGAAGACATTGACTGTATCCTCCTGCATGATCTTCGTCTGGAATTGATCGTCCATGAATTGCACATCGCGCCCATTGATAAAAAAGTGGACATGCCCATACATTCTTCCATCTTTGTTCAATAATTCTTTTTTCATAAGCGGGAATCTTACAATGATTGCATCCAGAAGTTCCTGGGCAGTAATGCCATGATCCACATCAAACTCAACATTCTTTCCACCAGCAATATCACGCAAGGTCGCGAAGAAACTGACTTTCATACGAGACTCCTTATCTAAACCCGAAATATATACCCTAAAGGTTTTAAAAACCTTTAGGGTCTGCACGCATCACTTCAACGTTCATCTTTCCGCTGGAAATCGGGGAAAACATGCTGATAACATCATCGACCTCAAGCGGCATATCTATGCCAGATTTTTCCAGGCGCG